>CASFSH010000143.1 GCA_949297205.1 uncultured Bacillota bacterium
AGATCCGCATAATATGACGTCAAAAGAAATAATATCGGTTATCCGTAATGCAGGTATCGTGGGAATGGGCGGAGCAGGTTTCCCGACCCATGTAAAATTAAGTCCGCCTGAGGATAAAAAGATAACTCATATAATAGTAAACGGAGCGGAATGTGAGCCATATCTAACTTCCGATCACAGAAGAATGCTGGAAACACCGGAAGAAATTATTGACGGGCTTAAGATCGCAATGAAGGCTTTGAATCTTGATCATGGATATGTTGGAATTGAAAATAATAAGCCGGACGCAATTGAAATAATGAAAAACAATGCAGATGAAAGCATTACCGTTGTACCGCTTAAAACCAAATATCCTCAGGGAGCAGAAAAACAGCTGATATATGCAATAACGAAAAAACAGGTTCCTTCAGGAGGACTTCCGGCAGATGTTGGAGCTATTGTAATGAATATAGATACGGTTACACAAATTTCAAAAGCATTCAGAACAGGTATGCCATTGATCGAAAGAATTGTAACCATGTCCGGAGATTGTATAAAAAATCCGGGAAATCTTCAGGTGAGAATCGGAATGCCTTTTTCCGATCTTATAGATGCCTGCGGAGGATTTTGCGGTGATGTAAAAAAGCTTATAATGGGCGGTCCTATGATGGGCATTGCTCAATTTTCCACTGATATACCGGTTATAAAAACAACGTCGGGACTTATAGCTTTGTCGGATGACGGAAATACATACGATGAAAATACACCTTGTATCAGATGCGGAAAATGTATAGAACATTGCCCTATGCATTTAATGCCACTTTATCTTAATAAATATATAAAGGCCGGAAAACTTGATATGGCCGAAAAGTATAACGTAATGGACTGCATCGAATGCGGTATATGTTCTTATCTGTGCCCCGGCTTGCAAAGTCCGCTTCATTCTATAAGAATGGCAAAGCAGCAGATTGCCGAAAACAGAAGGAAAAAGAATAATTAAGGGAGGAAAAAGCGTAATGGAACATAGATTTATTGTATCATCATCGCCTCATATACATCAAAAGGAAACTGTTGCGGATATTATGCTTGATGTAATTATTGCATTGCTTCCGGCGACTTTTATGGGAATATATTATTTTGGTTTAAATGCCGCATTGGTTATACTTACGTCAATTGCAGCCTGTGTTGTTTTTGAGTATTTGTATGAATTGTTTATGCATAAAAGCATTACCGTTAAAGATTTATCTGCGGTAGTTACAGGGTTACTGATAGGTTTGAATATGCCGCCTACAATTCCTCTTTGGATGGTAGTTGTGGGTTCTGCGTTTGCAATAATAATTGTAAAACAGCTTTACGGAGGCTTGGGAAAAAACTTTTTAAACCCCGCATTGGCTGCAAGATGTCTTATGCTGGCGGCATGGGCGGGAGCAATGACAACTTTTGTACAGCCGCTTATGGGCGCCGATGCAGTTACTTCTGCAACTCCTCTTGCAATTTTAAAAGGAACATCTGAAGGTACACTGCCTGCATTATCAAAGGCATTTATGGGTGTTACGGGAGGATCAATTGGTGAAACATCAGATGCAATGCTTATTATTGGGGGATTGTATCTGTTGTTTAAAAGGGTAATAAATTGGAAAATACCTGTAATGTACATAGCATCTTTTGCAGTATTGATTTTCTTGTTTGGTAAAAATACTCAGGATTTGCCTCAAACGCAGTTTATGCTGCTTCATGTATTTTCAGGCGGTCTTATGTTGGGGGCATTTTTTATGGCTACCGACTATACAACAACACCTACCACACCGAAAGGACAGATTATTTTCGGATTGGGATGCGGAATACTGACATTTGTTATCAGAACATTCGGAGGCTATCCGGAGGGTGTTTCATTTTCAATTTTGTTAATGAATATTTTAACACCGCTAATTGACAGATATACTGCCCCGAAAAAATTCGGCTTCAAAAAAATGTAAAAATTATTGGTTCTTCTTGCATGAAAGTGAGGGTGAAAGATGTTGAACAAAGATCAAATAAAGAATATTTTAAAAGTCGGATTTACTCTTTGTGCAATAACGGCGGTTTCAGCATTGATTCTTGCATGTGTTAATTCCGTTACCGCTCCTGTTATCGCAAAAAATACAGCTGAAAAACAATCTCAGGCTATGCAGAAAGTATTGCCTGCGGCAAGTGAGTTTTCCGAAGATAATTTAGTTAATGAAAATATAGATAAAATTGTAACTGAGATTTATGAAGGAAAAGATGAAAACGGTGAAGTATGCGGATATGCAGTTATGGTATCTCCCAACGGATACGGCGGTGCTATATCAATGACAGTTGGAGTTGATACCAATCTTACCGTTACCGGAGTTGATATTATATCTCAATCAGAAACACCGAGTTTGGGTGCAAAATGTATTGAAGATGATTTTAAAGATCAGTATATAGGAAAAACACAAGGAGTTACCGTATCAAAAAGCGGTGCAAAAGATAACGAAGTTGACGCTATATCAAGTGCTACAATTACATCAAATGCTGTAACTCTTGGTGTAAATACAGCAATTGATGCCGTAAGTCTGATAAAGGAGGGCAAATAAATGAGTAAGAATCTGAAGATCATTGCAAACGGTATAATAACCGAAAACCCAACTTTTGTTCAACTGTTGGGTATGTGTCCTACCCTTGCGGTAACAACAAGTCTAAAAAACGGAATAGGCATGGGATTATCTGCAGCTGCAGTTTTGGTAGCGTCAAATGTATTAATTTCGCTATTGAGAAAATTAATTCCGGAAAAGGTAAGAATTGCAGCTTATATAGTAATTATTGCAACGTTTGTTACGATTATTGATTTGTTATTAAAGGCATTTTTGCCATCTTTGGCTGATCAGCTTGGAATATTTATTCCTTTGATAGTTGTAAACTGTATTATTCTTGCAAGAGCAGAGGCATATGCTTCAAAAAATACCGTTGGAAAATCAGCTTTGGACGGACTGGGAATGGGACTTGGATTTACACTTGCCCTTTCACTTATTTCTGCTGTAAGAGAGTTTTTCGGTGCGGGTACTTTGTTTGATATAAAAATATACGGAGATGTTATAACTCCTCCTTCAATAGTAACAATGGCACCGGGAGGATTTATTGTTCTTGGACTTTTAATAGCGCTTATCAATCATATAGCAGCGAAGAGAAAGGCAGGGGATAAATAATGAGTTATCTTTCTTTAATTATCGGTGCATTGTTTACACAGAATTTTGTAATGGTAAAGTTTTTGGGAATATGCCCGTTTTTGGGAGTTTCCAAAAAAATAAATACTGCTGCGGGTATGGGAATGGCAGTAACATTTGTTATGGCTGTTGCCTCAGCAATAACATATCTTGTAAATCTTATTCTCGGAAGCAAATTTGAATATTTGCAGACTATTGTATTTATTCTTATTATTGCCGGCTTGGTTCAGTTTGTTGAAATGTTTGTGAAAAAATCAATGCCGTCATTATATAATGCATTGGGAATTTATCTTCCGCTTATTACAACAAACTGTGCGGTTCTCGGTGTTGCATTGCTAAATGTACAGAATGGATATAATTTCATACAGTCGGTATTGTACGGAACTTTTGCCGCTTTAGGATTTACAATGGCAATTATCATTTTTGCCGGGATAAGAGAGACGATAGACGATGCAGATATACCGGAAAGCTTCAAAGGATTTCCTATAGCGCTTATTACTGCCGGATTAATGGCAATAGCATTTATGGGATTTTCCGGTTTTACAATATAATATACAATTAAACTATAAATTTTTTCCGTTAAAAATGCTGTTAATTGCATTGTAAAACGGTTTGTAATGTAAGTCTGAGGAGGTAGGCAATGAATATTACAGATATTGTTACTGCAGTGATAATAGTTGGAGTAACCGGATTGATTTTCGGATGTTTACTGGCATTTGCATCAATTATTTTTGAAATAAAATCTGATGAAAGGGAAACGAAGATCTTAGAAGTTCTTCCCGGTGCAAATTGCGGCGCCTGCGGATATGCAGGGTGTTCTGCATATGCTTCGGCAATCGTAAAGGATAACGCACCTATTAATGCTTGCAGTGTGGGTAAAGATGCCGTAGCTAAAAAAATAGGTAAAATTATGGGTGTAAAGGCCGGTGCGGTTGAACCCATGGTGGCAAGAGTAATGTGTGGCGGAGATTGTTCAATAGCTGTAAATAAATATGAATATGAAGGTATACATGACTGTCTTGCCGCATCAAAACTTGCGGGAGGACCGAAGGCTTGTCCGAACGGTTGTCTGGGTTTCGGCAATTGCGTTATTGCGTGTCCGTTTGATGCGATTTCTATTGAAAACGGAATTGCGGTTGTAAATGAGGAAAAATGTCAGGCATGCGGAATATGTGTGAAAAAATGCCCCAAACAAATTATTAAACTTGTACCTAAAAAGAATATGTATACTGTGCTCTGTTCCAATAGAGAAAAGGGTGCATTAACAAATAAATATTGTTCGGCCGGATGTATAGGCTGTAAAATGTGTGAAAAAGTATGTTCAGTAGGTGCCATTAAAGTTAAGGATAATTTTGCTGTAATTGATTATGATTTATGTATAAACTGCGGTGAATGTGCAGAAAAATGTCCTAAAAAAGTAATTGTTAAAAGAGATATTTAAAAATACATACGGCGGCTTTGGCCGCCGATTATCCTTTAAAAAGGAGTTTAAAAATACATTTTCGTAATTATTAAGTAAGTGTTGTTAGATAAGTAAGTGTTCTTAGACTGATAATTATTAATAAATTATAGACAAATTGTAATTTTTCTGCAGTATACACATATAATTAATTGACTTTTTGATAAAAATATGATAATCTATCAAAAAACAGATATTGGGAGTAAATTCTAATGGATAATGACAAAAATAAAAATAATCAAAATAATAAAAATAATTTATTTAGAAATCCGTTTATAGTGTTTATTATTATATCACTGGTAGGAACGGTTGTTCTTAATTATCTTCTTTCCGCAGCGCTTGCTCCGAGAGAAGAGGAAATATATTACAGTGAATTTATGGAAATGCTGAAAAACGGTGAAATAGATTCTGTGGAAATATCAGGAGATAAAATAACAATAATAACAAAAGAACGTAAAGAAGCTTCAAAGGAATTGGAAGATTCAGTAAATGATGCGAACAGTTTTGATGATATATTTAATGCAAGTGAAAAAACACAGAATTTTATGCAGAAAGACATAATATATTATACCGGATACCTTAATGATGGCGAATTATTGAGTTTGTTGGATGAATATGATGTTGATTATAAAAGACCGGTTACAAAAAATAATGCATTGCTTGACTTTTTTGTTACATGGATATTGCCGTTTGCGCTTATGTACTTGTTTTTTGCTATTGTGATGAGATATATGTCAAAGAAAATGGGCGGCGGTGGATTTATGTCTGTGGGACAGAGTAACGCAAAAATATATATGGAGAACAAAACAGGAGTTACATTTTCTGATGTTGCCGGGCAGGAGGAAGCAAAAGAATCTCTGGATGAAATAGTGGACTTTTTGCATAATCCGGCAAAATACACCGCAATAGGAGCAAAACAGCCTAAGGGTGCGCTTCTTGTTGGACCTCCGGGAACAGGAAAAACATTGTTGGCAAAAGCGGTTGCAGGTGAAGCAAAAGTTCCGTTTTTCTCCTTGTCAGGTTCGGACTTTGTTGAAATGTTTGTTGGTGTAGGTGCGTCGAGGGTGAGAGATTTGTTTAAGCAGGCAGCTGCAAAAGCACCTTGTATTATATTTATTGATGAAATAGATGCTATAGGAAAAAGCCGTGACAGTCATTACGGCGGAGGAAATGATGAACGTGAACAGACTCTGAATCAGCTTCTTGCCGAAATGGATGGATTTGATTCATCAAAGGGTGTTGTAATACTTGCTGCTACAAACAGACCGGAGATACTTGATAAAGCACTGTTAAGACCTGGAAGATTTGACAGACGTATTATAGTTGAAAAGCCTGACTTAAAAGGAAGAGAAGATATATTAAAAGTTCATATTAAAAATGTTAAAGTTTCGCCCACAATTGATTTGCATGAAATAGCACTTGCAACAAGCGGTGCGGTTGGTGCCGATCTTGCAAATATGGTTAATGAAGCCGCACTTCGTGCAGTAAAAATGAAAAGAAGCGAAGTTTTGCAGGAAGATTTAATGGAAGCGGTCGAAATTATTATTGCCGGAAAAGAGAAAAAGGACAGAATACTGTCAGATAAAGAAAAGAAAATTGTTGCATATCATGAAGTTGGTCATGCTCTTGCAGCGGCAATGCAGAAAAATACCGATCCGGTTCAGAAAATTACTATTGTACCAAGAACTATGGGCGCTTTAGGATATACAATGCAGACACCGGAAGAAGAAAAATATTTGATGAGCAAAGACGAGATGATAGAT
>CASFSH010000144.1 GCA_949297205.1 uncultured Bacillota bacterium
TTTCCTGAAATTACGATATTTCAGATTTATAAAGGATGGTCATAAACGTGATAAAAAAAATATTAATTGTAGCATTGGCATTATTAATGCTTGCAGGCTGCAAAAAAAAGCAGGAAACACCTGGGACTTCAGCATCACCCACAACATCTGCAGCCGTTTCCGATACAACTGAAAACGCCACAGCTTCACCCGTTCCTTCTCCTACCGTTTCAACAGGTCCTTTAGAACCTCCCGAAGTGAATACCGCAACAAAAAATCCCACAAGGACAGCTTCAATTCCCGAAACACCTAAACCGGATAAAGTTGTAACTCAAGATCCACAAAAAACAGCCGGAGCAGGTTCTCGTTCCGAAGAGGTTTCTGATACTACAGTAAGTGCCACAAATGCGGAAAATGCAATTTTACTTGCAAAACAATTTATGAAAGCAAATAATATATATATACCGTCAAATGTTGAATTGGATCGCGAGGATAATGAATATTACTATATTCACGCATACCAAGTTGTAAATGCAGACGGACAGGAAAATATTTCTTCGGTGGGTTGGTTCA
The DNA here is from genome assembly GCA_949297205.1 of uncultured Bacillota bacterium. GTDB lineage: Bacteria > Bacillota > Clostridia > UBA1381 > UBA1381 > RGIG1988. The sequence goes on from CASFSH010000144.1 coordinate 553, forward strand.
ATGTAAAGAAAAACACATCAGAAGTCACAAAGGGATCTGCCGATATAAAGGTCGGTGAGCGCCCCGAATCCTCCAATCAGTAAAACTTGACAAACAGACAGCCGTTATATTCAGTTATAACGGCTGTCTGTTTTATATTTATTTTACAAAAATCATATACTAACTATAATTTTGTTTCATAACTTCAATTATCTCATTATATTCCGGCATTATTTTTAATGCACCTTTTCGAGAAGTAACAATTCCTGCTGCAGCATTTGCAAAACTTAGCATTTCTTTTAATTCATCATTTGAAAAATCCTTCATACCATACTGAATCACACGGGAAAGAATACATCCGCAAAAGGTATCTCCCGCACCCGTTGTTTCTATTGTATTCACTTTTACCGATTCGCAAAATGCACTGCCGGTTTCAGAAAATGCCCTGCTTCCGTTTTTTCCCAAAGAAAGGAGTATAAGCGGAATATTAAACTCTTTTTTTATTTTTTTTATAGCACTGTCAAAATCTTTTTCTTCAGTAAACCACAGCACTTCATTGTCAGATATTTTTAATATGTCACAATGCGCCATTCCGTATCTTATTTTTTCCTTTGCCTTATCAAGACTGTCCCACAGATTTTCCCTTAAATTCGGGTCAAAAGATATTAGTATACCCTCATCACGTGCAATTTCAACAGCCTTTTTAGTTGCTCTTTCGCACACTTCATTTGTCATTGACAAAGAACCAAAATGAAATATTTTGCTGTTTCTGATTACTTTTTCATCAATTTCATTTTCATTAAGCATCATGTCTGCCCCGGGATTTCTGTAAAAAGAAAATGCTCTGTCTCCGTCTTCAAGAGTATGAACAAATGCTAATGTTGTATTTACTTCATTGTCAAAGATCAAACCGTCAGTGGCAATTCCTGCTTGAGATACAGTATTTTTAAGCTGTTTTCCGAATATATCATTTCCTATTTTTCCTATAAATACTGTTTTATATCCCAGCTTTGTAAGCATTGCAAGCACGTTACACGGTGCACCCCCGGGATTTGCTTCCATTATTGGATTCCCACTTGGACTGATACCGTTTTCGGTAAAATCAATAAGCAGTTCACCCAATGCACATACATCATATTTTTTCATAAAATTCCTCCAATCAAATATATACAAAAATATCATTTCTAAATTATAAATTATCAGGATAAAAATAATTATTATCTGTTTATTTTATTTTTAAATAAAATGTTTATATAATAAATTTATTTTTTCTGCTGTAGATGTTTTAATATTATCCGCTTCGAAATTTCGGTTTAAAGATTTATACTTGTTTACGCAGATGCCATGAAAAGGGAGCAATTCCACACAGGGAACATTCGGTAATTTGTTTACAAAATCCGAAATATCCTTCATTTCCATATCATTAAAGCCCGGAACAACAGGAATTCTTATTATAAATTTCTTGTTCATTTCAGATAACCTTTGTATATTTTCCAAAATAAGTCTGTTTGATACTCCTGTAGCCGCTCTATGTTTATCATCATTTATTGCTTTTATATCGCAGAATATCAAGTCTGCCAGTTCCAATGATTTTTTAGCATATTCCCATTTTATACACATAGCAGTTTCAATTGCCGTATGTATATTTTTCTCTTTGCATTTTTCAATCATTTCCGCAAGAAATTCATACTGCAAAAGAGGTTCCCCACCTGAAAATGTAACGCCCCCTGAGGATTTTGTATATATATCAATATTCTCGGAAATTATTTCCATAATATCTTGTGTATCTGTTTGATACCCGGAAATTTTTAATGCTCCCGCATAACATACATCAGCACATTTTTCGCAAGCTGTACATCTATCGGTAAATCTTGCATTATTTTCCGGGCATACGGATATACACTCACCGCATCCAATACATTTATCCTTAAAAAACTGTATTTCAGGAGTCATCTTCTGCGATTCGGGATTATGACACCAAAAACACCTCAAATTACACCCTTTTAAAAACACAACTGTACGTATTCCCGGACCGTCATCAGTGCAAAAATGCTGAATATTAAAAATTATTCCTTTCACCTGATTGCTTCACCTCTGAAATTGCAAAGTGTTTAATTCATTCTTTTTTAATGTATCCGGTTAAACAACATCACCATATTCGGTACGCTTTAAAATCTCTGTCTGTATAACAGGGGAAAGATTTATAAAATAATCACTGTATCCTGCAACACGAACCATCAGTGTTTTATACTGTTCCGGATTTTTCTGTGCCGCAATAAGGTCCTCTCTGCCTACAACGTTAAACTGCATTTCAAAACAGCCGTTTTCCATGAAAGTTTTAACATAGTCCACTATTGCTTTTTTCCCCTTTTCGCTTTGGGCAAAGCCTTTGGAGAATCTCACATTTGTTGCTATTCCTCCGATACCGTTTCTCTAATCCACCTTTGAAATTGACCGCATAACTCCTACAGGACCATTTTTATCTCTTCCCTGTACAGCTCCCAAATGCTCTGATAATGCCTCCCCTTTTAAACGTCCGTCAGGCGTTGCATCGGTAAGGAGTCCCATTTTTCCATGATAGATATAAGCAAAATAGCTGGGATATGTTTTTCCTCCAAGCACCGTTTCATATTTCTTCAGC
>CASFSH010000145.1 GCA_949297205.1 uncultured Bacillota bacterium
TTTTTGGAGTATGAATTTCAGTAAAACCGTTTTTTATCATAAACTCACGAAATCCCCCACATACTCCTTCAGAAATTTTAAATACCATTTTTTCTTTTGGATTTCTCAAAGCTGTACTTCTATATTCAAGATTTGTTTCAATCGGACAACCAAGGGATTTATCCGAAACGTGCAGAGGATATAATTCTTTCGGCTTCGACAGGATTTCAAAATCTGTTATCTGAATTTCTATCTTATGCGGCGCCCTTGCATCCTCTGTAACTTTTCCCCATATTTTAATATATGTTCCTTCACATAAATCGTCAATGGGTTTTGAGCAAATATCCGGCGAATGTACTCCCTGAAAAACCGTTTCTCCCGTACGCAGCAATACAAAACTGAATCCGCTCATTTTACGCACCTTATGAACACAGGCACAGAAAGTTACTTCTTTACCTACCGATAAAACAATCTCTGAAAGACTGACTTGTTTTACTGTATCAACACCGTCGGCAGTTCTCATATCTATCATCTTCTTTCTGTCAGATTTATTTTAATTATTATTTAATTTTTTTGTCAGAATATCCTTTATCAGCTTCGGATTTGCACCTTTACCAGCCGCTGACATAATCTGACCCATAAAAAAGCCAAATAATTTTTCATTTCCGTTTTTATATGCATTGACAGTTGATTCATTTTCTGAAAGCACTCGCTGGGCAATAGCTTCAAGTTCATCTGAATTATCCTTCATAATAAGGTTGTTGTCCTCTGCTATTTTTTCAGGTGAATCACCCGTTTCAAACATTATCTTTACAATTGTTTTTGCAGCATTTTTGCTTATTTTTCCTTCATCGGTCATTTTGATTATTTTAGTAATATCCTCCGGTGAAAAAGATATATCTTTTATTGTTTTTCCCGTGTCATTAAGATTTCTGTTTACTTCTCCAAGCATAATATTTGAAATTTCTTTATATTGCGGATAGAGGGATACCGCACTGTCGTAAAAATCCGAAAATGCCTTATCTGTAATAATCAGCTTTGCATCATCCTCAGGCAGTTTATATTCTTCTGTATATCTTTTATATCTTACCTGAGGCATTTCCGGCATGGATTTTTTTATATCTTCAATTTCTTCATCTGATATAAATACAGGCGGAATATCGGGTTCCGGAAAATACCGATAATCATGGGCTTCCTCTTTTGATCTTAATGCCTTTGTATTTCCGTGATTATCGTTAAATCTTCTTGTTTCCTGAACAACCTTTTGCCCTTTGTCAAGCAGTTCTGACTGACGTTCTATTTCATAATCTATGGCTCTTCCGATAGCTTTTATTGAATTAAGATTTTTAATCTCGGCACGGGTACCGAATTCATTGGAATCATAAGGCATTATTGATATGTTTACGTCAACTCTTAATGAGCCTTGTTCGAGTTTTGCATCACATACTTCTGCATATTTGAGCCGAAGTGCTATTTCCTCCACAAAAGTTTGCACTTCCTCTACAGTACGAAAATCCGGTTCGGTTACTATTTCTATAAGAGGTACGCCGCATCTGTTATAATCTGCCATTGAGATTCCTTCATAATCGTCATGAACAAGCTTTCCTGCATCCTCTTCTATATGTATTCTGTTTATCCTTATATCTCTATTAAGAATATGAACAAGTCCATTTGTACAAATAGGAAATTCAAACTGTGTAATCTGATAAGCTTTCGGCAAATCGGGATAGAAGTAATTTTTACGGTCAAATGCAGAATAATTGTTCACTGTACATCCCAAAGCAATACCGGCTTTTGCAGCAAGGGTAACGGCTTCATGATTTACAACCGGAAGAGTTCCCGGCATTCCCGAACATCTGGGACATACCCTGTCATTTCTGTCACCGCCAAATTCATTTGCGCAGGAACAGAAAACCTTTGATTTAGTAAGCATTTCCGCATGAATCTCAAGCCCTATTACAGGTATGTATTTCATATAACCGCCTCCTTTTTGTAAAAATCTTTTTCAAATGCATCAGCCGCTGATATTATCAGCGCTTCATCAAAAGCTTTTCCTACCAGACTCATACCTATCGGCATATTGTTGCTGTCATATCCGCAAGTTGTACTTATTGCCGGAAGACCCGCAATATTTACTGTTACAGTACAAATATCGGCAAGATACATTTTTACCGGATCATTTTCCTGATACCCGGCTTTATATGCCGTTGTAGGTGCGGTAGGGGTAAGAATAATATCACATTTTTCAAAAATCTGTGCATATTCATCTCTGATTTTCTTCCTTATTCTTGATGCATTTTTATAATACGCGTCATAATATCCACTTGAAAGAGCATAGTTCCCCAATAAAATTCTTCTTTTAACTTCATCGCCGAAGCCCTCTCTTCTTGTATTTGAAATCAATTCGTTAAAAGTATCTCCTTCACTGCTTCTATAGCCGTATTTTATTCCGTCAAATCTTGAAAGGTTTGACGCAGCCTCCGCCGATGATATAAGATAATATGCCGAAACTGCATACGGCAATGAAGGCATTGAACTTTCAACAAGCTCCGCACCGCATGATTTATAATATTCAGCTGCAGACATAACACTTTGTTTCACATCATCAGATACGGCATCCGAGAAAAATTCTTTCGGAATACCTATTTTCAATCCCTTTATATTCTGTCCTATCTTAGACAGATAATTTCCCTGTGCCTTTTTCGAAGTGGTTCTGTCATTTACATCATATCCATATATGGAATTTAAAACATATCCCGTGTCTTCAGCTGAATTGGCAATAACGCCTATCTGATCAAGACTTGACGCAAAAGCTATCAATCCGTATCTTGAAACTGTACCGTAAGTTGGTTTTAAACCCGTAACACCGCAAAATGCCGCCGGCTGACGTACAGAACCCCCTGTGTCACTTCCCAATGCCGCCGCACATAATCCTGCAGCCACGCTTGCCGCCGCGCCTCCTGACGAACCTCCCGGAACACAATCCGTATTGTACGGATTCTTTACTCTTCCGAAATATGAGGTGCAGCTTGAAGCACCCATAGCAAATTCATCCATATTGGTCTTTCCTAAAATAACTGCTTTTTCATTATTTAACTTTTCAGTTACAGTTGCATTGTAAAACGGCACAAAATCATTAAGCATTTTCGATGCACAGGTAGTTCTTATTCCTTCTGTACAAATATTGTCTTTTATTGATATAGGTATTCCGGTCATTGCTTTTGACTGTCCCTTATCTATTATATCCTGTGCAGCAATTGCTTCTTTTTCCGTTTCGTCACAAACAGTTATAAAGCTGTTTAATATTTTATCCTTTTTTTCTATTTTTTCCATGTATTCCTTTGTCAATTCCTTAACGGATATTTCATGGGAATCTAACTTTTTCCGTAATTCTGTCAAAGACATATCAAATCCTCCTTATACCACCTTGGGAACAACAAAACTATTTTCCTTTGTTTCCTTGGAATTTTTCAGTATATCTTCATTCGGCGACGATTCTGCCACTTCGTCCGCTCTTAAATCACTGTAATTAACCGCATCAATGGTATATGTGGGATTATTGCTGTCTATTTCCTTTACTTTATCCATTAAATTTATTATATCTCCCATTTGTACTGTTATTTTTTCAAGTTCTTCATCGGTAAAATTTATTTTTGAAAGGTCTGCGAGATGCTGCGTCAGCTTTTTATCAATCATTCTGTTTCCCTCCTGTTAAAAATAAAAGGAGCCATGCAAAAAATGCATAGCCCCATTGCTAATAATATATATTGTAACACATATCATTATTTTTTGCAAGTATTTTTATATAATATTTTTTACCAATTTTTTTGGAATATTCCATTGTTATTGGATAAAATGCACGAAAAAACCGTATCGGATATATTTACAGATACTTTTTATCTGTACATCACCCGATACGGCAACTGTCATGTATATTAATTATTTAATCATGCTTGCAACTTCATCAGCAAAGTTTTCTTCTTTCTTTGCAAGACCTTCGCCCTTTTCAAATCTTACATAATTAATCAGTTTAACACCTTTTGACGCAAGATATGCTTCAACTTTAAAATCACCGTTTTTAACAAATTCCTGTTGTAATAAACAATTCTGTTCATAGAACTTATTGATTTTTCCGCCAACCATCTTTTCAATGATAGCATCCGGTTTATTTGCATTCTTAGGATCTTCTTTTATTTGCGCAATAATTATGTGTTTCTCCTTTTCAATATCTTCTGCCGGAACAACGTCCTTTGAAAGATATAAAGGATAAATTGCAGCAATCTGCATTGCAGCATCTCTTGCAGCTTCATATGCATCTGCATCAGCAAGACTGTCTTCTGCCTGAACCAATACACCTATTCTGCCTTCACCGTGTGTATATGAGCAAACATTTCCTTCTATTCTTGCAAATCTTCTTATATTCATGTTTTCTCCGATTTTTGCAATCAATGCTGTTAAAGCATCGCCCACATTTTGACTGTCATCATATGCAAGTGCTTTCAATGCTTCAACATCTGCAGGATTCTTCTCTGCAACAATCTCTGCAATTTTCGAAACAAAACCCTGAAATTCCGCATTCTTTGCAACAAAGTCGGTTTCTGAGTTAACTTCAACCAAAACTCCGATTTTTTTGTCCTCTGTAAGATATGCTTTTACAATACCTTCAGAAGCAATTCTGCCTGCTTTTTTTGCTGCAGTTGCAAGACCTTTTTCTCTTAAAAATTCTACTGCCTTATCCTTATCGCCGTTTGTTTCGGTAAGAGCTTTTTTACAATCCATCATACCGCAGCCAGTCATTTCTCTTAATTCTTTTACATCTTGAGCTGTAAATGCCATTTTATTTTCCTCCATTTATATTTTATTTTCAATAAAATTTATTATATATACATTAATAAAGAGCAGTCAACAGTCTTATTTTTAAGACCAAGACTGCTCATATGAGTTTTATAGAATTATTCTTCTTCAGCAGCTACTTCTTCTGCATCATTTTCTTCAGCGGTTTCAGGCATGGCATCTACACCCTGTCTGCCTTCAATGATAGCATTTGACATTGTTGAAGCAATAAGTTTAACGGCTCTGATTGCATCATCATTACCCGGAATTACATAATCAACTTCTTCCGGATCACAGTTTGTGTCAACTATTGCAACAACCGGTATTCCCAATTTCTTTGCTTCTGCAATTGCAATCTTTTCTTTTCTCGGATCAACTACGAACAATGCACCGGGAAGCTTCTTCATTTCTTTGATTCCGCCCAGATATTTTTCAAGCTTGTCTCTCTGTGCTTTTAATTTAATAACTTCCTTCTTTGGCAATAGATCAAAAGTTCCTTCTTCTTCCATCTTATTGAACTGAGCAAGTCTCTCGATTCTCTTCTGAATTGTTTTGAAGTTTGTCATCATTCCGCCGAGCCATCTTGCATTTACATAGTACATTCCGACTCTTTCCGCTTCTTCCTTAATTGAATCCTGAGCTTGTTTTTTTGTTCCAACGAACAAAATGTCTTCTCCGGCAGCAGCTATATCTCTAATGAAATAATAAGCTTCTTCTACCTTTTTTACTGTTTTCTGAAGATCAATGATATAAATACCATTTCTCTCTGTGAAGATGTATTCTGCCATCTTAGGATTCCATCTTCTTGTCTGATGTCCGAAATGAACACCTGCTTCTAAAAGCTGTTTCATTGAAATTACATTTGACATTATTTTTTCCTCCTTGTTTTTTTATTCCTCCATCCTCCTCACCTTTTCAGAAAACCCCTTGGGCAACATCCTGAAAATCAGAAGATGTGTGTAATGTCATACCTGTAAATAATACCACAAATCTTTGCAGATTTCAAGTAATTTCATTATATTTTTTACAAAATTTATATATTTTATCCAGTAAATACAGCTTTTGTGCTCTTCCTTTGTGTTATCTGTTCAGGAACACTAATTTTTTCACCGAATATTATATAATAAACAAATATAATAAGGAGCTGATTATATGTGCGGAATTGCCGGAATTATTAATTTCAAAAAAAATATTTATGCATATGGTTCATATAACAGATTACTTGTAAAAGACATGGCTCAGACACTTAAGCACAGAGGTCCCGACGCTTGCGGTGAATGGGTTGGAGAACATGCCGCATTTTCTCATGCAAGACTTTCTGTTATAGACCCTGAAGGCGGCAAGCAACCCATGAAAAAAACAGTAGAAGGTTATGAATTTGTTATTACATACAATGGTGAATTATATAATACGGAAGAATTAAAAAAAGATCTGATAAAATGCGGGTACACTTTTGATACCACGTCAGATACGGAAGTTTTACTGTATACATACATTCATTACGGCGAAAAATGTGCCGAACTTTTAAACGGAATTTATGCTTTCTGTATTTGGGATTCAATGCGTCAACAAGTTTTTATTTGTCGTGACAGATTCGGTGTAAAACCTTTCTTCTATGCCAAAGTGTCCGATACCTTTATTTTTGCATCAGAAATAAAAGCGTTATTCCGATACCCCGGTCTGAAACCGGAATTAAACAGAGAAGGATTATGTGAAATTTTTGCACTGTCTCCTGCAAGAACCCAGGGTATCGGAGTTTTTAAAGGAGTACACGAACTTCGCCCCGGCTGTACGATGATAATTAATCGTTCCGGAATATTTGTAAACCGATACTGGCAGTTTAAAAGCCATGAACATACCGATGACTACGAAACAACAGTTGAAAAAGTTCATGATCTGCTTTACGATTCAATAAAACGTCAGCTTGTTTCCGATGTTCCCATCGGCACTCTTCTTTCAGGAGGTCTTGACTCAAGTATTATTTCCGCTGTTGCCGCACTTGAAATGAAAAAAAACGGAAAACAGCTTTCAACATATTCATTTGATTATGAAGATAATGACAAATATTTCAAAGCCTCCGCTTTTCAGCCCGACGCTGACAAACCATGGGTTAAGAGAATGACAGAGGAATTCAACACAAATCACACCTATCTCACTTGCAGCAATGACAACCTGATTAAATATCTATTTGACGCTATGTACTATAAAGATCTCCCCGGTATGGCAGACTGTGATGCATCTTTACTTTATTATTGCAGAGAGATAAAAAACAGGCACACTGTTATATTATCCGGTGAGTGTTCTGATGAAATATTCGGCGGCTACCCATGGTTTCGGAGCGAAAAAGCATTTAAAACTCCTGCTTTTCCATGGTGTTATGACTTGTCAATGCGCATAAATGCTCTTAAACCCGCTGTTGCCGAAACTCTTGATCTTGAAGAATACTCTCGGATGAGATACGACGAAACCATTGCCGAAACCCCATGTTTTGGCGGTGACAATGAGGAAGAAAAACGCCGCCGTGAAATTTCATATCTTAATATCATATGGTTTATGTCAAATTTGCTCGACCGAAAAGACAGAATGTCAATGGCTTCTGGGCTTGAAGTGCGTGTCCCGTTCTGTGATCATCGTCTTGCTGAATATGTCTGGAATATTCCGTGGAGTATGAAATGCCGCAATGATGTATCAAAAAGCCTTCTCAGAGATGCAGCAAAAACCATTCTTCCTCACGATGTTCTTATGCGCAAAAAAAGTCCTTATCCAAAAACTCACAACCCATATTATGAAAAAGCAGTACACAGTCTTCTCAATGAAATACTTGAAGATTCATCTTCTCCGATTCTTACTTTTATTGATAAAGAAAATGTAAAAGATATATGTGCCGAAGGTTCCGATTATGGAAAACCGTTTTTTGGACAATTGATGGCTGTACCCCAATTTATGGGTTATCTGATACAGGTAAACTTTTGGCTGAAAGAGTTTAATCCAGCTCTTATATAAATATTCATTAAAAAATATAATTTTTTACATTAAATTAACATTTATTTTATATA
>CASFSH010000146.1 GCA_949297205.1 uncultured Bacillota bacterium
TACCGAAGATAAAACAAATTCAATATGGACATATAACACTTTCTCTGCTTTTGGAACTACCGGAGAAGAAGTGTATATTGATAAAGCACTTTCAGACCAGGATTGGGATTATATATGGTTCCAGGGATATTACAACAACACGAATCCTGACAGGAACGAGGTTGTAGGAAGCTTCGGACAGGATGATTATGCATTGAAAGGTATTGTCGATTATGTAAAAGAAAAAGTTCCTGATGCAAAAACCGCATATTATCTTGTATGGCCGAGAAACTGCGATTATCTGGACAATGATCCTGAAAACATAAATAATGTTTCGACAAGTGCCGAAATGTATGAAAAGCTTATAACTAAAGCAAATCAGGTTATGGAGCTGACAGGATCAGACGGGGAAAAACTGTTTGATTATATGCTGCCGGTGGGAACGGCAATTGAAAATGCGCGTACAAGTGCACTTAACAATATTAATTATGAGCCTGATACCACAACAAAATATGCAAATTTACAGTGTGACAGTGTTCATTTAAATCCTGTAGGCTGTACGATTGCTTCAATGATTGTTTACAGAACTTTGACAGAGGGAAAATCAATTGATAATATAACATTTAAGCCGACAGAACAATATCTTGATGCATATCTTGATATGGCTAAGGAAGCGGCAAATAATGCATACTTGAATCCTACAGTGATTACAGAAGCAAGCAGTACAAACCGGTATGATCCTTATGAGGTTTTGGATTTGAATGATTATATGGATGTACTTTGCGATTACATTAACAATAATGATGACATTTTGGTACCTTTCAATGCTTCCGAAGAAGTAAAAATACAAAAAGTTACAGAATATGTTAATGCAAAAGAAGAAGCTGATCCCGATGAAATTCTGGGCGGAATTGATTTAAATTATACTGTAGGCTATGACGAAACAGAACAAAGCTATTTTATAGTATCTCATGCAGGATACAGCTCCATAAAGAAATATTTTAATGTTAATATTGTAGAGGATATAGATCCTGAAATTACGGCGCTTGATAAAGCTATGGAAGTTGTAACAGACGGAATTGTACCTCTTGAAGCAAACTGTTCATGGGAAGATAACAGTGCGACACAGGAAGATAAGTTACAAGCGGTTCAGAAATATGTAAATGATTATCTTGTTGGGGATCTTTCAAGTCTTGCTGCCGAAGTAAAATATAATAACGGCGGCTATGATGTGGAATTTACAAATTCAAGAGGGACAAAACAGACAAAAACACTCTCAAATATGGAATTTGTATATACATTAGATGCGGCACTGGAAACATTTGACGGATATGCTGACATTAATGATCTTTCAACTACTTTTAGTATAGATAATCCTTATGAATCTTATTATGATGCACAGAACGGTGAACTTACAATAAAATCTCAGGTAAATATCCGTAATCAGGTTGTGGGTTCTGTTAATCCGTTTGAATTTAATGACGGTTCTGTAAATCGTTCATATATTTATGAAGTAAGATTCAGAGTAAATAATTATCTTGATCCTGAGGTTGTAGACGATACTCATTATTCAGCCGGTACACGTGTTGCAAATGGTTTATATGATGTTTTATTCAGTGTTGAAAAAGACGGAATTTATTATAAAGCAGCTGATGGCTGGAAGGTTATAAGCCGCGAAGGTGATAATAATTATCATACATATAAGGTTATAGCAAAAGAGGGCGGTTATGTATCACTCTTTGTTGATAATATAAAACTTCTTGATTATAATGCACCGATACTTACTAGTCCTGATTACTGGAGTACGGATGTGGTATCTTTGGGATATAAAGCAGGGGATAAAGTAAGTACAACCGAAACTACACCTGCGTCTGTAACAGTAGATTTCCTGAATTTGAAAAATATATATGAAGATGAAGTATTTAAGCTTGATGTCTCCATTGATCCTTCAAAAGAAGGGAGAAATAACCTGTTCGGATTTACAGAAGGAACATTAAGCACAAAGACTATACCGTATTATTCATATGAGTTTACGGGATGGGAAGCTATAGAAGATACCTATGTATATATTAAACTTCCGAAAAATACATATATAACAAATGTTAAGTATTACGGATCTGATAAGGCATATTATCAGGACAGAATCCAGTATCCTGATAATATGATGAAATTGTACAGATACGGCTATGGAAATAAAACAGCTACAGCGCTTACTGAAGGAGCTGTTAACAGTTCAAACAATGTTTTGAGAACGGTTATGTGGACAAATGTTTGGGGACATAGAATGACATTAAAGAACAGACAGGCAATTGAGGACGGAGAGTATAATTTGGTAATTGTAAAAGTACAGGCACCTTTAGCTGACAGTCAGGTTACATTATTACAGGACCTTGAAATCGAATACAAGTATTTTTATGATACCGAAGATGAAATAATAATTGCAGATGATATGGAATACCAGACTCCCGGCGATTATGAAGAAGTACCCGGTGTTCCCGGATATTATGGATACCAGACTATTACTAATGACAATGTAACAACTCATGACTGGCAGTTTGACAGTAATTATTTCAGTTTGTCACCTGATAATCTTGCAGATACCGTTGAATGGTATGGAAGCAACGGCAACAGATGGGATTACAGACCGAATGACATACACAACGGTGTTATGCTCTATTCATGGTACGGACCAAGCCAGACTGTTTCAATTACGAAAAACAAAAAACCTGATTTCGGATCGAATTATACATACAGTGCCGAGTACCTTTTCAATAAATCAAGAGCAATACAAACAGAGTTTGAAGAAAAAAATGATTTTCTTGTAGCAATAAGCAATGCAGGATATAAGCTGTGGTTTACTCCGGTTGTTACAAAGTCACAGATAAAATATCTTGAAGCAAAATGGTTTGGAGATACTTTAAGCCGGGCATGGACTTTTGTTGATCTGCCATATGAAATACAGGATAATACATGGCACGAATATAAAGCTGTTGTAGAAGGAGATCAGGCAACAATTTACTTTGACGGAAATGAGGTTGTAACATATACGCTTCCGGCAGTAACTGCAGAAGATACCGAAAATATGATGGCATATAATTCACAATGTGATCTTGAAAATAACGGTCAAAACAAGGTTGCACTGAAGAATGTCCTTGTTACAAGACCTGCAGGACAAACAGAACCGGTTGATGGATTTATACCGGGCATTACTGAAGCAGGCGCACAATCGACCTTTGATGGAACAAACGTAACAATTACATTTAATGAAAATATTGCAGGCGAAGCATTTAAGGCATATATTGCGGTATATGATGAAAATGACAAGCTTATTGCAGCCGATACAGAGAATGTAGAAATGACAGTTGATGGTACAGAAGTACTTTCAGTACCGTATACAGAAGGTCAAAAATTAAAGGTATTCTTCTGGAACGACAATATGAAGCCTGTGCTTGATATGTTGACAAAATAAGCAATTAAATATGCTTTCCTGAACAAGCCCCATAATACGGGGCTTGTTTTATGCCCTAAAATAATTTAAAAATGAAATCTGTTCGAAATTAGTTGACTTAAACATGGTTTTATGATAAAATTCAAACCAGATAATGACAGAATGAAACGGAGTGACAAGACATGAAAAAATATAATAAATTACAGGAAATTAAAGCGTCGCAAATAACACCGAAAGGGTGGTTACATAATTTCTTGGTTAATGAAGGAAAGGGAATGCCGGGAAATCTTCATAAAATAGGATATCCCTATGATAAATTCTGTTGGCAGTACAGAACTTTAACAGAAGGCGGATATGACGCATGGTGGCCCTATGAACAGACGGCTTACTGGATTGATTCGGTGGTGCGTACCGCTATATTGACAGATGACAAGGAGTTACTTGGCGTTGTAATGGATCAGATTGAAAAATCCTTTATTGATGACGGTGATCCTTATATAGGCCCGCTTGAAATGAAAAAGCAGGAAGATAGAAACAGATGGCCTCATGCGGTTTATTTCAGAGCACTTTATGCGTTGTGGAGCAAAACAGGCGATGAAAAATATATAGAAAAAATGAGAAATCACTATTTAAGTGATAAATTTGATTACTCAAAAGCCGGAAGAGATGCTGTAAATGTTGAAACAATGTTAAAACTTGCCGAACATTATGAAGATAAAGAACTTTTTGATATGGCAATAGATACATTTGAAAAATTCAATAAGGTTCCGTCACAAACCAATACAGAATTTATGATTAGTGATAAAATACCGAGAGAACATGGTGTATCGCATAACGAACAGGCAAAGCTTGCGGCGATTGTATATGCATTTACAGGGAAAAAGGAATATCTCGATGCCTGCATAAATGAGTATGAAAAACTTGAAAATTATCATATGCTTCCCGACGGTGTACATTCAAGCAGTGAGATGACCTGTGGCAACGAAACCTTCAGAACACATGAGTCCTGCGATATAAGCGATTATACCTGGTCAACAGGGTATCTTCTTGAAGCAACAGGCAATGCAAAGTATGCCGACAGAATTGAAAGAGCCTGCTTTAATGCACTCTGCGGTGCAATTTCACCGTATTTTAAGCAAATTCAGTATTTGTCGTGTGTAAATCAGGTTATATGTGCAAGAAATTCAACACATATAGAGGCATGGAAAAATACAGCAAGAATGGCATATCAGCCCCATCACTACCCCGAATGCTGTGTGGGAAATATAGGCCGTGCAATGCCTAATTATGTTATGAGAATGTATCAGAAAACCAAGGACGGAGAGGCTGTAAGTCTTTATGGCGACAGTGTTTATAACGGTGAAAATATTTCGGTTGAACAGAGCGGACAGTATCCTTTCGGGGACAGCGTAACATTAAAGGTTACTCTTAACAATAAGGAAAATAACAAGCTGAAAATGAGAATACCCGGCTGGAGTAAAGGTTTTGTCTTTGAAGTAAACGGAAAAGAAATTGATATTGATGAGAGTGACGGTTATATTACATATCCGGTTAATGATGGAGATGTTTTAAAGCTGACCTTTAAAAAGGCGTTTTTATCACATCATTCCTCCGACGGCGGAATTTATTATACATACGGACCATTCTTGTTATCGTTAAAAATTAAAGAAAAAGTTGAGATTGATGAGAAAGAAAAACGCCAGACAAAGGATTTCCCTGCATTGAATATTTACCCTGATTCGGAGTGGAGATATGCTGTTTCGGGATATGAAGTACCCACAATAGAAGAAAAAAATATAAATGATAATCCTTTCTGGGACGGTTACCCGTTTGAAATAAAAATAAAAGCACATAAGCTGAATAATTGGGATTTTGTAA
>CASFSH010000147.1 GCA_949297205.1 uncultured Bacillota bacterium
CAAAGCAAATACTTTGCCATATCATTGCCGTACCAATCTGACGATTATTATTTCTTCTATTCCAAAACATCTGTTATTTCTCCCTGCCCAGTAAAAGTATATTTACTTTCGATTTCTTTCCACGCCGATATATTTACCAGAGGATACCCGCCTGTCGTAAGGCTTTTTTGTATCTTTCGGCATGATCCATGCCGTGCCGACCTTCTGTACGCCTTCAATATATCCCATCCGGCACATCTGTGATACTTATTTTTATGTAAGATTCCATAGTTTTGCCGTTTCTTTTAACGTTATATGTTTCATATTTAATTCCACTATTTCATATTGTATATTATAGCATATTTACTGGAGTATGTCAATTTTCATCTATCGTAGTTATTCAGCAAATTTTTATCTCAAAAACCTTCCAACTATCAAGCAGATTAAACACTTTTTATAAATACAAATAACTTTCTATTTTATTTGTCAGTTACTTTAAGACATTGATTTTACTTACAGTTTAATCAGTTTCTTTAATGAAATATATGCTAACGCTTACATTTTTCTTAAAGAAAATTGCACACGTTTTATCATGCAATACTTTCATATTTTCAATCAATGTTACCCGCAAGCTGTTATCCCATTTTTTAAACAATTGATGTTTGTTTTTTAGTTTTTATAAATTACCCGTTAACAAATCAAATATCCCTTTAAAACCAGTTCAGATACTCTTTGTATTCCGACATTATCATTTTCAAAGTTTATTTGTTTTGCATCAGGAATTTTTTTAGTTGAAATAATTTTTCTTGTTTCATCAATCCATACCGTCCACACTTTGGCGTCTGTATTATTTATACTATTCATATAACCTCATCATTGTGGCGATCGACTGTTCAATGGTATATGTGGTTTTCGGAGAAAATTCATTGTCACTCACACCCTCCATAATTCCCATATCATGCATTGCACTCACCGCATCTACTGCCCAGTCAGAAATTTTCTCTTCATCATTATAATACGAGGAACCGGCTGCGTTTGGTATGTCCTTTTTCATAAATTCTGCCATACGATATAAAATTGCAGCAGCTTCCTCACGGGTGATATAATCATTTGGTGCAAATGTCTTTTCGGATTTTCCGTTGATTATGCCCGAATAGTACAGTCTGCTGACTGTAGGTGATGAAACATCGCCAAACGGGTTTTGATCATAATGTCCGGTGTCGTATCCGTTCTGTCGGAGTGTATAATCCGCCATATTGCAAAAAATTTCTCTTGTGATATTTTGTGTGTAGTCTGAGGTACCGAAATCGGACTCTGACAATCCATAAGTGCTTTCAAATTCCGCAACGGTATCCTTTGCCCAATCAGAAACCTTTTTTGATGAAATTCCGGCAATGGAATACAGACCGTTCAATTCTTCTTTGTTGTCCGCTATATACATGGCATAAGGCAGTCTGCTCATTGCAAGACTGTATTTGTCAGCCCCGCCGGCTTCGGAAAGATAAGCGTAACAGTATTCGCCGCTGCTTGTCTGTGCTGTGATATAAATCCCGTCCATGTCTGTTTCCTGCGGGTCAAGCGTAGATGTAAGAATAATACTGTCGGCCAAATCAAAAAATTTTGCTTTATCCACCGTGTAAGTATTTCCGCCGTATGAGAGAGTAACGGTTTTTGCGTTTTCCTCGTCAACTCCCAAAAACTGCGTCAGCGTGATTTTTCCGCCTACCGTATCCTGTGCAAATACATTTATTCCCAATGTGCAAAAAACTGATAATACCAATAACAAACCAATTATTTTTTTCACTGTAAATCCTCCTTTATTTGATCGTTGCATATTCCTGCCAACGGTATACTGTTTTATTATTGCTGTCTATTAAGCAAACCGTAACCCTGTATTTATGTCCTGATAAAAAATTGCCTGTAATATTTTCCTGCTCCCATTTTTCAGAGGCTATATCTTCAACCTTAGGAGTTAATGAGATACTTCCAAAAAGTTTATCATGTTCATATGGTGTAAAAACAAGATTTTCATATTCATTATAAATATTTATATCTCGTCTTTCAATGTCGGGAAGATTGCATTGAATATCCAGCGTAATTCTTTCCTTGCTTGCTTCTATTAC
>CASFSH010000148.1 GCA_949297205.1 uncultured Bacillota bacterium
GTGAAAAATAAGCTGTGCCTCTCATCGTTTTTCGTGACTCGGAGTATACGCATACGCCGTCGTCCCTCAAAACAGTAATCTGCCTGCTTTTTTTCACATTAGGATTTGTGCCGCCGCGTCTGCGGCGGAATGAAGGATTAACATAAAAGAAAGGAATGACAAAATTGAATTTAACACATATAAAAAACGATATTACCGGTGAAACGCTTTATTCGGGAACTCATGAAAGCGGCCTTAAAATATATATCATGCCCAGAAAGGGGTATAAAAACGGATACGCAATATTCGGAACAAAATACGGTTCGGTGGATTCCTGCTTTGTTGTGCCGGGTGAGGATAATCAAACAAAGGTTCCCGACGGAATAGCGCATTATCTTGAACATAAAATGTTTGATATGCCCGACGGGTCAAATGTGTTTGACAGCTTTTCAAAATACGGAGCCAATGCAAATGCATTTACAAGCTTTAATATGACAGCATATCTGTTTTCGGCAACCGATAATTTTTGCGAAAATCTGAAAGTTTTACTTGACTATGTTCAAAAGCCATATTTTACTCCCGAGAGTGTTCAGAAGGAACAGGGCATAATAGGACAGGAAATAAGGATGTATGACGATAATGCAAACTGGAGGGTATTTTTTAACCTTTTGGGCTGTCTTTATCAAAATAACCCCGTAAAAAAGGATATTGCAGGAACAATAGAGTCCATTTCCAAAATAGACAGTGACTTGCTTTATAAATGTTATAATACTTTTTATAATCTTTCAAACATGACCTTGTTTGTAACCGGTGATTTTGAACCCGAAACCATTTTAAAAACGGTTGAAGAAAGCATAATAAAAAATGAACCGTTTAACGAAGAAATAAAAAGAATTTATCCGGACGAACCAAAACAAATCGCATCAGCTTATAAAGAGGTAAGCCTTTGTGTTGCAATGCCCATGTTTGTAATAGGATTTAAGGATAATGATATAGGCTATGACGGTGAAAAACTGTTAAAGAAAATTATTGAAACGGAAATTATTATTAAAATGATTTTTTCAAAAAGTTCGCCGCTTTATGAAAAACTTTATAATGACGGATTGATAACACCTAATTTCGGAGCAGAGTTCAGTCCACAGAAAGACTATGCATATACTGCAATTGAGGGTGAATCAAAGGATCCTAAAAAGGTTTATGATATTATAATCGAATACATCGGCACGCTTCATAAAAACGGTATTTCCCGTGATGATTTTATAAGAGCAAAAAAAGCAGTTTGGGGAGATTATATTCGTTCATATAATGATATAGAGGGATTTAGTCATTCTTTCCTTACCGACAGCTTTTTAAATATTAATTATTTTAATTATTATGATGTTTATAAAAATGTTAATTTTGATGATGCAGTAAAAAGGTTCAACGAACATTTTGATAAAAATTACAGTGCATTATCAGTGGTTAATCCGGTAAAAAATTAAATATAAACATCTTTTATAGGAGAAAAAAATGAATGCTGAAATTATATCTGTAGGAACAGAGCTTTTGCTTGGAGAAATTCTAAATACCGACGCACAGTTTTTAGCGACTCAACTTTCCGAACTTGGAATAAACGTATATTATCAGACTGTTGTGGGAGATAACAGACAAAGATTAAAAAATGCGGTAAAAACTGCCCTGGAGCGTTCGGATATAGTAATTGCGTCGGGTGGTCTTGGACCGACTCCTGATGATTTAACAAAAGAAGTAATTGCCGAGGAAATGAATAAAGAGCTTATTCTTGACGAGGACAGTCTTAAGCGTATGTTGAAATATTTGCAGCTGAAAAATCTCGATACCGTAAAATGCAACAGAAAACAGGCAATGCTTCCAAAAGACTGCACTATTCTCCCGAATGACTGCGGAACGGCACCCGGATGCATAATTGAAGAAAACGGAAAAATTGCCGTTATGCTTCCCGGACCTCCGCATGAACTGGAATGTATGTATTTAAACTATGTGAAGCAGTATCTGATGAAAAAATCAGAATGTATTTTCTATTCCGAAAATTTAAAACTGTTTGGTATAGGTGAATCAAAGGTTGCGGAAATTTTATATGATTATATGGAAAACAATGAAAATCCTACCGTTGCACCCTATGCAGAGGCTGTGGGAGTTCGTTTGAGAATTACAGCAAAATGTAAAACCGAAGAAGAAGGCAAAAAAATAATTGAACCGGTCAAAGCTGATATAATGCAAAAGGTCGGAGAATATGTATACACCGATACAGGAAGTTCACTTCCTTATACCGTTGTTCATATGTTGATTGAAAAAAATCTGACAATATCGGCGGCAGAAAGCTGTACAGGCGGAATGTTCGCAAAAATGATAACAGACATAAGCGGAAGCTCGGCAATTTTAAATGAAAGCTATATTACTTATGCAAATGAAGCAAAGACAAAAATTCTCGGTGTAAAACCCGAAACATTAAAACAATTCGGCGCGGTAAGTGAACAGACTGCATTTGAAATGGCAGAAGGGTTGTATAAAAAAACCGGTGCGGATGTTTGTGTGGCATTTACCGGAATTGCTGGTCCCGACGGAGGAACGGAAGAAAAGCCTGTTGGATTGGTATTTGTAGGAGTGTGTGTAAAAGGAACCACAGAGGTAAAAAAATTGCAGATATACGGTTCAAGGGACAGAGTCAGAAATGCAGCTTGCCTTGAAGTTTTTGACATTATAAGAAAAAAAATAAATAATTAAAAAAAGACTTGATTTTTTTTAATTTATATAGTATAATATCAAAAGATAAAACATATGTTCGAAAAAAGAGAGGTAAAAATAATATGGCTGAGGAAAAAAAGATAATTGATGAAGTTAACAGTGCTGAAAATACAGGCAGTAAGAAAAGCAGAGGGTCGGAGGAAGTAAAAAATAACGAAGAAAAATCCGCTGCAAATGAGGAAAAGAGAAAGGCATTAAATTCGGTATTTGCTTCTATTGAAAAGCAATACGGAAAAGGAAGTATAATGAAACTGGGTGACACAACAAAAGTTGATGTTGATGTTATCCCCACAGGTTCAATGATGCTTGACATGGCTTTGGGTGTGGGAGGCGTACCCCGAGGAAGAGTGGTTGAAATTTACGGCCCCGAATCCTCAGGTAAAACTACCGTTGCCCTCCATATTGTTGCGGAAGCGCAGAAAAGAGGGGGAGAGGCGGCCTTTATAGATGCGGAACACGCACTTGACCCTGTTTACGCAGAAAAATTGGGTGTTGATATAAATAATCTTATTGTGGCACAGCCCGATACTGGAGAACAGGGGCTTGAAATTGCAGAGGCGCTTGTACGAAGCGGAGCATTGGATGTTATTGTAATAGACTCTGTTGCAGCACTTGTACCGAGAGCGGAAATAGAGGGAGAAATGGGTGATTCTCATGTGGGTCTTCTTGCAAGACTTATGTCGCAGGCATTGAGAAAACTTACCGGTATTACAAGCAAAACCGGAACAACCATTATTTTTATTAACCAGCTGAGAGAAAAGGTAGGAGTTATCTACGGTAATCCCGAAACCACTCCGGGCGGTAAGGCTTTGAAATACTTTGCATCTGTCAGAATGGACGTAAGAAAGGTGGAAACCATTAAAAACGGTACCGAAGTTATCGGAAATAAAACAAGGGTTAAGGTTGTTAAAAATAAGGTTGCACCTCCGTTTAAAGAGGCAGAGTTTGATATTTTGTACGGTCAGGGAATTTCAAAGGAAGGAAATCTTCTTGATGCAGCCGTTAATTTTGATATTATACAAAAGAGCGGCGCATGGTTCTCTTTTGAAGGTGAAAGACTGGGACAGGGACGTGATAACGTGAGAAAATATATGAAAGAAAATCCTGAATTTACAAGAGATATTGAAGAAATGGTACGTGAAAAAATGAAAAATTAAATATAATAAAATGTTCTGCGTATTTATTGTTGATAATAGATACGCAGAAAAAATATGTTTGTTTGTCGTGGATTTGTTGTGAAAATGTTTTTAAATATGTCGCAATATAATAAAATTTAGGCACATTGTAATAAAAATATGCGGTAGACCGACAGTTGATGCTTGACAACAGGATAAGCATATGATAAAATAAAAATGCTGTTTGGCAAGACAGTTCGTGACCATCCTGTCTATAAACAAAACTACGGGAAAAGGATGGGTGCTTTGCGCCCTTTTTTGTATTCGGACAAAATACAAGTCTTTTAAACAGCTATAGATGAACAGAAGAGGTGTAGACTGATGCAAAAAATAAAAAAAGAGTATGATGAATTTTGTCTGTTGTTGAAATCTGTTCCGTCGGTGATACTGATATTTTTTATAATGTCGGTGTTTTCCATGAACTTGTTGGCGAATAAGAGTATTTCTCTGCCTTTTGATTGGCTTGCCCTTGACTGCGGAATAATTGTTTCATGGTTTGCTTTTTTATCGATGGATATAATTACAAACAGATTCGGTCCAAAAGGTGCAACGCAGATTTCAATTTTTACAAGTGTTATAAATCTTGTATTTTGTATGGTATTTTTTGTGGGAAGCAGAATACCGGGAGTTTGGGGAGAGTCATATGTACCCGGCAGTGAAGATGTGCTGAATAATGCGTTAAATAATACCTTCGGCGGTACATGGTATGTTCTTTTCGGAAGTACCTTTGCATTTATTGTTGCTTCCTTTGTAAACAATTTTCTTAATTATTCAATAGGGAAAATATTTAGATATAATCCTGACGGATTCGGTGCATATATTGCAAGATCCTATTTTTCAACCGCTGCCGGACAGTTTGTGGATAACCTTACCTTTGCCCTTACGGTAAGCCACTTTTTCTTTGGATGGACGCTTTTGCAGTGCGTAACCTGTGCATTTACGGGGATGATTGTGGAACTTCTGTGTGAGGCGGTATTTTCACTTTTCGGATATAAAATCTGCGAAAGATGGAGAAAAGAAGGAATAGGTAAAATTTATCTTGATTACAGAACAAAACAAAAGGAGACGGCATAATGAAAGTGTTGATTACCGGGACAAGCAGAGGAATAGGCGAAGCAATCGCATTGAAATTTTTGTCCTGCGGACATGAGGTTATAGGTATAGACAGGTGCGGTGCGTCAATAAATGACGAAAGATATACGCATATACAGGCTGATATTTTTTATGATGAGTTACCATGTATAGAAGACGTAGAGATTCTTATAAATAATGCAGGAGTTCAGGAATCGGGGAACAATATAGATATAAATCTTAAAGGTACAATCAAAGTAACCGAAAAATACGCAATGCAGGAAGCAATTAAAAGCGTTTTGTTTATTGCGTCTTCAAGCGCTTCAACGGGGGCGGAATTTCCCGAATATTCCGCAAGCAAAGGCGGAATGGTGGCATATATGAAAAATGTCGCGCTTCGTATTTCAAAATACGGTGCAGTGTCCAACAGCCTTTCTCCCGGAGGAGTCATTACGGAATTAAATAATCATATTATAAACGACCCTTTTTTGTGGGAACAGGTACTTAATGAAACTATACTTTTAAAATGGGCAACGGCAGAGGAAATTGCCGAATGGGCGTATTTTGTAACGGTGATAAATAAGTCCATGACTGCACAGGATATTTTAATTGATAACGGAGAGGCGGCAAAATCAAATTTTATTTGGTAAAATATTATTAATCCATAAAACAAAATCCGCAGAATCATAATAGGTTCTGCGGATTTTAATATTTCCTTTTTATTTAATATCAACGGTATATGTATCGGGGTCCCATGTAACCTCTCTTCCCAAAGTTTCCATAACGAATCTTAAAGGAACAAAGGTTCTGTCGTTAACGATTTTAGCCGGAACATCAAGTGCTATTGTTTCATCTCCGGCAAATGCATTTTCGTTGCCAATCTGAAGCACCATGAATTTTGTTTCATCATTTACACTGTATGTAACAATAACGGTTTGTGTTTCTCCGTCCCATGAAATTGTGGCGCCTGCCGCTTCAAAAATTGCTCTCATGGGAACAAGAGTTCTGTCGCCTTCAATAAAGGGTTCAACATCAAAAGTCATAGGTTCGCCTTCAAATATCACACTGACTTTTGTTTCCGCAAAAACAGAGAGTACCGTTGTAACAGAAATAATCAGTGTCATTATAATAGATAAAATCTTTTTCATAATATGTACAATCCTTTCTTAATTTAATTTATCATACGCATCCTTTTTTTAGAATTACATTTGCATATTTGGATTTTTCGCTTGTGTAAACAACCGCATATGCTTTTTTTGCTCTTTCATAAAATGCGAATCTTTCCATGTGTTCAATTTTTGTGCCGGGTTCATAATTGTCAATTATTTTTCTGTATTCATCCCAGATTACCGGAACAAAGTTATCTCCGGGAACAACATCCATGTATACAACAGGTTCTTCAACGTACTGGTCCAGCGGGAAAACGCTTAAAATTGCGTCAAGAACTTCGGGAACATTGTTACCGTCTAATCTTACAAGATGATTTGCCATTGAAGCGGCGGGAAAATTTCCGTCCGAAATAACCAGTTCATCACCATGACCCATTTCCATAAGTATTTTTAATAAATCCGGTGTCAGTAAATTATTAATACCTTTTAACATAATTAATTCCTCCAATTGTTAAATAATTTTATATTAGTTTGCCGGATAAGTTATTGACTGCCCGACAAATTATTAACTGTAATTGCTTCGGCGCATTTAATGCCGTCCAATGCAGCGGACATTATACCTCCTGCATATCCTGCTCCTTCGCCGCATGGATAAAGGCCTTTAATGCTGCTTTGCATAGTTTCTTTGTCTCTTAATATTCTTACGGGAGAAGAACTCCTTGTTTCGGGAACGGTTATAACCGCGTCTTTATGTGCAAAGCCTTTCAGTTTTTTATCCATAAGGGGTATTGCTTCTCTCATTGCTTCGTATATAAAACCGGGGAGAATATCGGATATTTTGCAAAATGAAGTGCCGGGCTTATAGGTTGGTTTTACCATGCCGAATTTTTCTGAAATTTTATTTTCCAAAAAATCTCCTACAAGCTGTACCGGTGCAAAATAGTTTTTTCCTGCGGCACAAAAAGCCGTATGTTCTATTTCTTCCTGCAGCAAAACACCGCCTAAAACATCAGTTCCGGCTATGTCATCGGGTTCTACGGTGACAAGTAAAGCGCTGTTTGCATTTTCGCCGTTTCGTGAAAAGTAACTCATTCCGTTGGTAACCACGGAGTTTTCGGAAGACGCAGATGCAACCACATATCCGCCGGGACACATACAAAAGGTATAAACACCTTTGTTTTTGCTTGTTTTAACCGATAATTTGTAGTCTGCGGGAGGAAGTTGTTTATATGCTTCTCCGTAGCAGGTATAGCTTATATTCTTTTGCAGATGTTCAATTCGTCCGCCTATGGAAAACGTTTTTCTTTCCATGGGAATATTTTTTGAATGAAGCATACGCAGAGTATCTCTTGCACTGTGACCTATTGCTAAAATGATATTATCAACATCTATTGTAATTTTTTTGTTGTCTTTTTCATAAACTGCCTGTTTTACGGCATTGTTTTCAATAATCAAATCGGTAAGCTTTGAGTCAAAATAAACCTCACCGCCAAGATGTATGATTTCTTCTCTTATATTTTTAACTGTTGTGATTAGTTTGTCGGTACCTATATGAGGTTTTTTTAAATATAAAATTTCTTCCGGCGCACCGAATCGGACAAACTGTTCTTTTATAAAGTTCAGACGAATATCGTTGATACCGGTTGTCAGTTTTCCGTCGGAAAATGTCCCTGCTCCGCCCTCGCCGAACTGAACGTTTGTAAGTGGAGAAAATTCACCCTTTCCCCAAAATTTTTTGACTGCCTCAAGACGTGCGTCAACATCAGAACCGCGCTCTATTACAATAGGCTTTAATCCGATTTGTGCAAGACATAAAGCTGCAAACAATCCTGCCGGACCGCTTCCGACAATAAGCGGTTTTTTAAAATGAGATATATCGGCATTGATTTTGGGAAATTTATAGTTTTCTTCCGACAGTTGGCTCACATTTTTAAAATGAATATATTTTTTATCATTTTTTGTTTTTACTGACAGTGTATAAGAAAAAAATATATTCGGCTTTTTTCTTGCGTCGATTGATTTTTGCAGTATGCTAAAACTTATAATATCGGATTTTGGTATTCCTGTGTTTTTTGATATAATTTCTTTTGTAAGAATTTCATTAATTGTTGTTTTTATATTGGTTACTTTAAGCATTGCCGTTCTCCGAAGCACAGCAAAGCCCTGCAATGTATCCGCTTGACCATGCCCATTGAAGATTATAACCTCCGCAGTCACCGTCAATATCCAATAATTCACCGGTAATATACAGACCTTTGATGTGTTTACATTCAAAAGTTTCGGGATTAATCTGATTTGTAAGTATTCCTCCGGCGGTTACCTGCGCATTGTTCCAAGACATTGTACCGGTAACGTCCAATGTGAAGGACTTTATTGCTTTGCACAGTCCTGAGATTTCACTGCCGTTCAGGGTATCGGAAGTTCTTGAAAGGGGAAGTATTTTTGCGTATTTCATCAGCACAATACCAATTTTTTTGTTAAGCATACCGATAAAATAATTTTCAAGACTGACATTTTCCGATTTTCTGTTTGTAAGAATCTCACGTAGACTATTATAATCAATTTCAGGTAAAAGGTCAAGCTTTATTTTGGTATTTTTATTTACGGCGCAGAATCGGGAAACATTAAAAACTGCCGGGCCGGACAGACCGTAGTCGCAGAAAAGAACCTCTCCCTGTGACGTTTCGGAATTGCCGCCGGATGTTGCGGTGACAACAGCGTCTGTTTTTATTCCTTTAAGAGCTTTTACAACTTCTGTTGAAGTTTTTACCTGAACAAGGGAGGGGAAAAGTTGGCTGACCTGCAAACCGAGTTTTTTTGCAATATCGTATCCGCTGCCGTTTGACCCCAGTGAAGGGGAGGCTTTTCCGCCTGTTGAGAGAATAACCTTGTCGGCATGGGCTTTTTTACCGCTGTAGGATTCTATGAGAAATCCTGATTTTTCTTTTTTTATCTGACATACTTCAAAATCTGTTACAATTTCCACGCCGAGTCTTTGCAGTTCAAATCTCAGCACGTCAAGCACTGCCGACGCCTGCAGACTGTATGGGAAGGCTTTGCCGTTATTTTCGGTTTTGGTAAGCATACCTATCTTTTTAAAAAAAGATACAGTGTCGGAAACCCAAAACTTTTTTGTTGCAGGTTTGATAAAATCTGTATTTTGCCCGTGATAATTTTCTGTGTCGGCGTTAATGTTGGTGTAATTGCATCTGCCGTTTCCTGTGGCAAGAATTTTTCTGCCTATTCTGTCACATCTTTCGTAAACAGTAACCTGTGCGCCTTTTCTTGAGGCGCTTATGGCGGCGGTAATTCCTGATGCGCCTCCTCCTATAACAGCAATTTTCACTGTTTCTTATCTCCTTTTGGATTTACTCTTTTTGCGGTGAGTCATTTTCGGGAGGTACTTCGGAAGAATCATCCTTGACTTCTTTCAGACCTCGTTTTTTGTTTGCATAATCTTCATACATCATCTTGATGACAACAGAAATGGGGATTGAAAAAAGCATTCCCGGAATACCGAATAATCCGCCGCCCACCGAAACGGCAAAAATTACTGCCAAAGGACGAATTTCCAATACTTCTCCCATAATCTTCGGACCTATATAATTTCCGTCGATTTGTTCCAATATTGTAAGAGTTATTCCAGTCCAAATACATTTGAAAATGCCTCCGCTTACCAGAGCGATTATCATAATTACTATTGTACCTATAATGGAACCGAAATACGGAATGAGATTTAAAAAACCTGCCATTAATCCCAAAATCATGGCGTATTTTACACCCAAAACAGAAAGAGCAATGGTTGTAATTATACTTATTATAATAGCTTCCACAACTTTACAATAAATATATTTAGAGAAAATATCGTTTACTTTTGCAAAATACCCGCAAATACTTTCTGATTTTTCTTTTGACAATATTACCGATATAATATTCTTTGTACTTTTGATAATAAGCTGTTTGTCAATAAGCATATAAATGGCTGCCACAATGGAAATAAAGGTATTGATTACACCTGATGTTATAGATATAACACCCTGGGCATATTTTGAAAATTCGGATAAATCCAGGGATTTTATATAATCTTCTATAGCTTTTGTGGCATTAAGCTTATTCATATCCTGAAAAATTCTCAAATCCAGTCTTTTTTGCCATTCGTCAATAAATTCCATTATTTTCGATATATAGCCGGGAGCATTGTTATACAGGTCAACAAGATTGGAATATAGCTCCGGCACAATCATTCTTATGGTAACAACTATAAAAAGAATAGCAATTATTATCACTGTAAGTATGCTTATACCTTTTTTGTGTTTTTTAAAAAAAGAGCGCTTGGATTTGCCGAGAAAATTTTCCAGACGTTTTGCGGGAAGATTAAGAATATACGCTATAATGAAGCCTACAAAAAACGGTTTTAAAACATTCAGAAAGTTATACAGGTATACTTTCAGGGAGCTGATATTGTCCAAAGATTTATATACAATTATCAGCACAAGCAAAAATAAAAACGGTGCAATCCAATTACTGTAATTTT
Organism: uncultured Bacillota bacterium; assembly: GCA_949297205.1. Lineage (GTDB taxonomy): Bacteria > Bacillota > Clostridia > UBA1381 > UBA1381 > RGIG1988. The sequence goes on from CASFSH010000148.1 coordinate 10,632, forward strand.
TTAGTTTATTCATGTATGAGTCCCCTTTAAAGAATAAAAGGGGCTGACATTATAAAGCAGGATATAATCTTAATGACTACACAAAAGCTTTATACCGACAGCCCCGGAATTAATTATCAGTCTTCAATAATTATTAATGAAGCGGTGTATGCGCCGTTTTGCATTGAACCTCTGATGGAAACGGTTGAACCAACCTGAATGTTTTTCATTGTCTGAGTGGAACCGTTTGAAGTTATGAAGGTGGTTGATGAATCGCTGCAGAAAATTGTTTCACCGTTTACTTTGATAAAGCCTTTTGAAGTGTTTACTATCTCAACGACACCTGTAATCGGGTTTGAAGATACTGCGGGAGCGGTTGTATCAATTTTCAGAACAGCACCGCTTTCGGTAGTTATTTTTACCGTATCCCCTACTCTCAAATCATAGAGGGTAGCGTCTTCACCGTTTGCGGTTATTTTTGTATCGGTAAGAACATCAAATGTCTGTATTTCATCGTCTATCTTCACCTTAATTGTAGAGGAGGATGAAATATTTACTTCAGAGATTGTACCTTCGTAGGTTTTATTGTTTGAGGTTGCAACCAGCTTGGTAACAACACCATACTCCAGTGTTATATCAACTCTGTCTCCGGTATAAATTTTAGAGAGATCTTCAATGTCATTATTTTTATAAACAACAACATTATCATTTAGTTTTAATTTCATACCGTCATATTCTTCTTTTGTATGAGAAATGGTAATGTAAAGATCATCTTCAATATCAATTGATTCTACAATAGCCTGTTGGATAAAGCTTTCCTTTTTCAGAATTGACATTCTGATAATTTTGTCGTTTGCAACGTCAAATTCAACATAGCTTCCCAGTGCGAAATTTCTTAAAAGAGCAGTTGAACCGTCCTCGGCAAACAAACTAACCTTTGATGACAGCAGATATGTAGATGTTTTGTCGCTGTCGGGTTCCTTAAAGGTTACCGAAGTACCTTCGCTGTTTGCTGTAGAGCCTTGATAAATGGCTTTGTAGGTATTATCGGGAACAAGTTCCTGCATATCCACAAAAGCGGTACGGTTATTGATATATGTAAGGGTTGCGGTTGTATCGGCAACAAAATTATCTTCTGTCGAAAGTTCGCCGTTTAAGAAGAACTTTGTATTTTCATCATATCCGACAAGTACTTTTTCACCTTCGGTATCTACAATTGTGATATTATTTTTATCATAATCAATATCATCTATGTAAGGTGATTCAATGTATAAGTTAATCTTATCAACAGAACGTGAAAGCATAACGGCAATCTGACTTCTTAAAACGCTGCTGTCAGGGGAGAAGCTTCCGTCGTCCATACCGTTCATTATACCCATTTCGCTTGCATAAAATACGTATTGAGTGTAATCCGGGTCAATAAGCTTTGTATCGGTATATGCCATGTCGGTTAAAACTTCTGCCTTTGCTTCCTCTTCGCCGCATAATGCCTTTGTTATTATTGCGGCAGCTTCCTGTCTTGGCATCGGTTTGTTGGCTTTTGAGGAGGAAAGATATGTTGTAAGATCATCTTCGGAGAGGACGCCTCTGTAAAGCATAAATGCAATTTCCTCATCACCGAAGTTAAGTTTTAAATCATTAACCGTATCCTCATATTTGTCAAGTGCCAAAGCAAGTGCATCTTCGTTTTCTGTTCTTAAAGCGCCCATGGCTCTTGCAAAGAGGACAATCGTTTCAAGACGTGTAACCTCATTGTCGGGCTTATATGTACCGTCATCATATCCTGTTATATATCCTTCGTTAGCCATATTTATAATATAATCTTTTGCCCAGGCATATTTTTCGTCATAAATGTCCGAAAATATCGGAGAAGACATGGAAGTTGCAAAAGCCTCAGAGCATATAGCTGTGGTTATTGAAAGTGTTAAAATCATTCCGAGTAGTTTTTTCATAATTTTATCATCCTCTCGTTTATAAATTTATTTTATCGACAATATAAATCCTATATCTGCAATTTATACTTTTTTATAATAATATACCATATCAAAGGTATTTTATCAATAGAAAAATATAATTTGTATAATTATTGTAATATTTCTGCAAATGAAGCCCCATATATTGTATAAATAATGCTCACTGAATAAATGCGATTTTCAATCGCATTTAAAAAAATTATGACTATTGTCAAAATTTTTCATGTAAAATCGAAGATTTTACATAGTTCGCATTGATAAAGT
>CASFSH010000149.1 GCA_949297205.1 uncultured Bacillota bacterium
AAAAATCAGGCTGCGTACATATCTGTGTTACCTTAAAGCTTTCTTTATCACCGTAAGTATTTACACATACCTTGACAGAGCCTTCTTTCAAAAAGTCCAGAAAACCGACAGCCGCAAGATAATCCTTACATTCATTTGCGACTATATTTATCTCTGCTTCATCTAAACTTTCGGAATTTTTGATTTCATCCAAAAGATAAGGTGAGTAATCGGTTATAACACTATACCCGCCTCCCTCGTTTTGGGTATATGTGAGTGCGAAGTCCCGGTTGGAAAGGTAATTTATAAACAATCCTGCCGATGTATCCACACCGCTTTCCGCAATATATCTTGCTTGAATTCGCTCGTATTCGGATTTTGAATTGTATTTACTGCTGCCGGCCACTGCCAGAAGAGCTGCACCGCAGCATACGACCAAAAGTGCAATCATCACCGTGAAGCTTAAATTTGCTCTCTTTTTCACCCGGACTCCGCCTCCTCATAAAATTCACATCTTGGTTTTACGGCAATTTCAATCACTTTCCCCGGCTGCTGCGTTTCTATATTATTTTTAACGATACAGAGCCGTATTTTAATTGTGCCGTTTTCTGTATATATTCTGCTGTTGTCTGCGTCTATATTAAGCAGTCTTTTATCCTTAAAGGCAATATAGTCAACAGGATAATGTTCTACAATCGAATACTTAAGATTGTACCCGTTGCTGCCTCTTTCCTTGATTTCAATAATCTTGCCGCTTCCGGATATTTTAACCGCTTCAGCCGACTGTATTTCACGCGTGATATAATACACGGTTTCACTAAGGTCGGATCTGTTAACACTCTCTGTCTGTCCGGTAAACAAAAGCCATGTTACAAGTGCTGCAATGGAAATTCCCATCACCATTAACATTCCGAATATGCCGGCGGACATAAGCGTTTCAACAAGCGTAAATGCACGCTTCTTTTTCATCTTAACATCACCACCGTAGTTATTTTTGTATTCGGAACACTTCCGCCGATTTCAATCCGAAACAGATTCGTCTTTTTCGGCTTCAGCTTATCGGAAAACATATAGCTTTCATCATTTATAACCGTATATATGCCATCCTCTGACAGATTTATTTCTCCGACGCCGACTGCGATTATCTTCATTTCCTTATCTTTTGAAAACTCATATAGCTGAGGGAGATTCCCCACCTCAGCTCTTAAGCTTTCTGCTATGTTCATGTTAGCCATAACGGCAGACATCTGATTATCCCTGTCGTATGTGGTTTTCAGATAGGCGGATGAGAAAACCATTGCTGCCATTCCCACAGCACTGATAATCAGCAGATTTACAAGACTTTCTACAAGAGTAAACGCTGATTTTTTCATAGTTTATTTCTTATACTTAACAGTAATCAAATCAGACGAATCGATTGACATTGATGCTGCATCTGCTGCTGATTCAAAGGTTGCAATTGCACTTGAGTCAATGTTTGAGCTAAAGCCTATTGTTTCTGATTCAATCTGACCGTCTACAAATGTAACAACCAATGCATAGTTGTCATCATCTTCATCAAGTAAGCTGTCCTTACCGTTTGAAATAAAGATGATAGCGCCATTATTAGGATTAACACCTGTCCCGGTAGGCTTTACAATCTGCAGGGTATAAGCCTGATTCCACTGATCCAATTTTGCACTTGTTCCGTCTGTAAACTGAAGTGCTTTATCAAGATACAAATTGATACCGTTTGTGCAGCAAAGATCGTCTTCATCATCAAATTTGGCAACGCCGGCATTTTCACGCATCAGCTGCTCTGCCGCAAGTTCAAATGATCTGAAGTCGGTCTTTACACCGGTTTCACGGGCTTTGTCGCCTGCAAAATCGATTCTCGGAACGAGTGTTACAAACAAAATGCCTATTACCGCAACAACAATAAGTATTTCAACAAGCGTAAATGCTCTTTTCTTTACGCTTTGCGGTTTCTTAAAGTTTAATTTTTTCATAATAAAATTACCTCCAAAATTTTAATTAATTATTTATTTATAAAAGCTATAAGAGCTGATACAAGTAAAAAAATACCGCCTCATTCTTTTTGAATGTGCAGCACTTATAACTGTTATAACAAAATTTGATTTTTTAATGCTTATCCTGTTCATGCTCATTTTCCATCGGAACAAACACTCCGCAGGTTTCACCGTTATTACACGCAATATACGGACATGTAACAGAATGCTCATCAATAATATACGATTCATAGCCTGTCCTGCATTTAGGGCAAAGCTGCTCTTTTATATTGTTCATCTCTATACCCCAATTATAATTTATTATTTATAGTAACGCAATAAAAAAACACCGCCTGATGTTTCAGCGATGCTTTAAGCCTATATATTGCGTTAAAAAGAAAACCCAAAACACAGTTGGTCTTGAGTTTAGCTATGTTATTTATATATTCATTACTTATCAGTCTTTATACTTCTTTGCAATTCGTTTTGATTCTTTATAGAAATTTTCTCTTGTTCCTGCAAGTATAACAACAACCTTTTTCCGTCTGTTTCGTAAATTTTGTATGCCATCTCATAGTTTACCCCGTTATACCTTACATCATAGGATCTGAATCCAGATAAATCTCCTCTTTTTTCTTCAGCTATATATGGATTTTCCGAAATTGCCAACACAGCATCCTTAAATTTCATTTTCAGATTCTTATCTTTTATTTTCTTAATGTATCTTTCTGCCTGAGGAGCAAATAAAACCTCGTACATATTCTTACACCTCTGTGAAAACCTCGTTTATGCCGGCTCCTTTTTTCCTGCCATAAGCTATATCATCGGCTTGTGAGCTTATATCGTTTATTGCTTTGGTGATATTTTTCTGCTGTTTTTCAAACTCTTCAATAAGCTCGTTACCGCTGTATCCCTGTGCAACCAAATCCTTTAATATCTCTGTTGCAAAACCGCTGTCATTTCTGAACGGTCTTAGGATAATTGCATTATCAGCAAGCTCACACTCAATTTCTTTACCCATTCCGAGCATATTGTAAAATTTCAGTGGAATGGTTATCTGCCTTTTTCCGGTTACATTTATAATCTTTCTTTCCATTGCTGCACTTCCTATCATAACATTCACTCTCCCTTTATTGTATGATAAAATTACAAATATATTCTATCCTTGATAATATCATATCACAGAAAATAGGATTTGTCAATATTATTGCAACAAATTTGTTTATAATCATATATATATTAATCAAAACAATTTACTACGCTCACCGAAAAAATTTTTAAAATGTATCAACCATAGAAAACATAGGCAGAAAAATCGATATAACAACCGTTCCGGCGAGAAGTCCGACTACTACTATCAAAATCGGTTCAATAAGGCTTGTTATACGCTTAAGGCTTGTATCCACCTCTTTTTCGTATTGTACGGCGATTTTGTCTAATACCTCTGTTATTTTCCCTGAACCGATTCCAATTTCTATTAACTGTAGCATCATAGGCGGAAATTTTCCTGCTCTTGCCATAGCCGCTGCCAAATTCATTCCCGAAATTTCTACGAGTCTGCATGCCTTCATCACTTCCTTCGCTATTTTCTGATTTTTTATCGCTGCATCTACTATTTTTAAAGAGCTCACCAAAGTAATGCCGCTTTTCTGCATTGCTGAAAGATTCCGGCAAAACCTTGACAGTTCAATTTTTTCAAGCATATTTCCCACTATCGGTATTTTCAACTTGTTTGTGTCAACCGTCATCTTAAATGCTTCATTTTTAATTGCAATCCAGTATGCAATAACCGCAGCTATGATAATCATAATCAAATACGGAGTACTCTTTGACATCCCGTTTGAAACACCGATAACTATTTTTGTTGTCAGCGGAAGCTCGCCGCCCATTGATACCAGAGTTTGCGCTAATGACGGAACAACCACCGTCATCATAACCCAAAGAACAATTACCATAACAATG
>CASFSH010000150.1 GCA_949297205.1 uncultured Bacillota bacterium
TATTCCTTTCTCAGATATTTATCAGACAGAAATGGATTATACAACATATGCACAGACAACTGAGTATGACGGTGAAAATCAGATTACAAGCGCAATTAATTTTGTAACAAGCGATGATTTGCCGAAAATGTATCAGCTTACGGGACATGGTGAATCACCGTTATCAAGCGGAATAACCTCTGCACTGGAAAGTCAGAATATTGATACCGAGGATATAAGCCTTTTGACAATGGAAAGTGTTCCGGAAGATGCAGATGTTATTATTCTGAATAATCCAACATCTGATATATCCGAACATGAAAAAAATCTTATTTTGGATTATCTTAAAAACGGCGGAAATATGTTCCTGTTAACAGAATATACCGGAACGGAAATGCCTATGCTTAATGAGTTGATGGTAAATTACGGTGTAAGAGCGGATAATAAACTGGTTGTTGAAGGCGATACAAACAATTATGTGGGCGGATATAATTATTATCTGCTGCCGAATATAGAAAGCAATACAATTACCGACCCGCTTCTGAATGAAAGATATAATGTACTTCTGCCTTTGGCACACGCTATTATACATGATGATACCGGTTCTTCGGCAGTTGTTACCGATATATTAAAAACATCTTCAAGTGCTTATACAAAGGCTGATGCATTCAGTGCCGAAACTTTGGAGAAAACGGAAAATGATGCATCGGGACAGTATACTCTCGGTGTAACCATCACAGATGGAAGTGATGATACCGAAGCAAAGATTGTATGGGTATCTTCTTCCGGATTGTTGAATGACAATGTAAATCAGATTGTCTCGGGCGGAAATCAGGATTTATTCTTAAATGCTGTTAACTGGATGTGTGAACGTGAAGAAAGTATAGCAATTCACGCAAAATCTCTTCAGGGTGAAAGCCTCACTGTTACTTCAGGAGCAATTACTTTATGGAGTGTTGTGTTTGTATTCCTTATTCCGGTTCTCATTATAGCTCTTGGTATTTATATTAAGATGAGAAGAAAGAAAAACTGAGTCGGAAGGGAGAGATTGTATGAAAAAAGATACGAAAATAATTATTCTCCTTGCTGTTCTGCTTGTATGTGTTGCGGCATATAAATTAACCGGCTATTATAATGATAAACAGGAGAAAACACCTACAATCGATTTTGTTACCATAAACCAGGATGATATTAGAGAGATAACATGGAATTACGGCGGAATCGAATATACTATAAACAATGAAACCGGAGTATGGCACTGGACCGGAGATGAGGATTTCCCTGTTGATGAGGATAAAGCAAATAATCTTGCTCAGAAATTTGCAGATATTACTGCAACAAGAGAATTTTCCGAAGATGATCTTAGCGAATACGGAGTAGAAGAAAGCGAAATAAAAATTACAGCTACTTTATCAGACGGAGAAAGCTATAAATTTACTATAGGAAACAAAAACGAGGTTACAAATGAGAATTATGTAATGCTTGATGGAAACGATAATATATATATGGTAGAAAGTAGTTTTGCCTCAGCTTTTGAAAAAACAATAGACGATCTTCTGAAGATGGAGGATATTCCTCAGGTGACCGATCCCAATAAAATTCAGATCGCAATGGGTGACGGTACGGTTAAAGAATATACAAAATCGGAAGACGGTACCTGGACTGACGGAACACAGACCCTTGATGAGGAAAAGGTTACTTCTCTTGCAAATAAGTTTTTAAATCTTACATGGGAAAGATGCGAAAACTACAATGCCGATGATGAAATTAAGTCGGAAAAAGGATTTGACAATCCTTATGCAACGGTGACAATATCCGGTTCAAATGATGAAGAGGCAGTATTACTGTTTGCAAAAGATGAATATGAAGTTCTTTATGTAAAGCTTGACGGCTCAAATATGATCTATAATGTTGATCTTTCCATACTTGACAGCGTAGACATTGCAACGGAAGACTTGCTGCCTGACCCTGTTGAGGAAACATCCGAAACGGAAGAACCGTCAGAAACAGAAGAAACTCAATCGGAAGATTCACAATCAAATGAATAATATGTAAACATTAAGACTGCTCATAAAAAAGGGCAGTCTTATTTTTTAGAATTAATGAACAGAACCATCGGATTATCTAAAAAATATTTTACAGCTATATGGAATATATGTACAATAGAATATTGACAACTAATAAAGCTCTTTTGTCAAAATGAATATTTTAGATTTTTTTCGACTTTTTTCATTGACCTTTTAATGTGACAGTGATATAATTATAAAAAATGAATATCGGGGAGCTTTTATTAAAGGCTGAGAGGGGATTGTAAATTCCGACCCGTGAACCTGATACGGATAATGCCGGCGTAGGAAATGTTATATAAATATTTTGTATGTTTTCGGAGATTGTCCTTAAAAGGATAATCCCCGATTTTTTTATGCAAAGGAGAGATAGTAATGTCAAAAACAAAAAAATTAACAATATGTGCTATTATGGTGGCATTGGCAACTGTACTGATGTTAATTTCAAAGATTATTCCTGCACCCTGGATGCAGGGAGGTTCAATAACAATAGCAAGCATGGTGCCAATTATCGTGGCATCATTGATAATTGATTGTAAATGGGGAATATTGTCGGGATTTGTTTTTTCGCTGATACAAATGATTTCGGGATTTAATCCGCCGCCGACACAAACGTTTATTAATTTTGTTCTTGTAATATTGCTTGATTATGTAGTTGCTTTCGGAGTTTTGGGGACAGCAGGATTTTTCTATAATATTATGGGGAAAAAATTGTGGGCAATTCCTGTTTCGGGAGCAATAGTAACCATCCTGAGATATATATGCCATATATTATCAGGCATATTAATTTGGGGAGTATATGCCGAAGAAGGACAGACAGTATTGGCATATTCGGTTACATATAACGGTTCATATATGATACCTGAAATTATAATAACCGCCGTTGTTCTTGCAGTTTTATCAAAATTTATTTTAAGACAGATAAAAAATAATAACTTATAAAAACAGCCATACAATGTGATTTGTTGCATTGTATGGCTATTTTGTTTTTTCAACTGTTTAAGGCAAAAAATCTATACCGGCTTTATTTGCCTGAATATGCTGAAATTTTCTGGGAATAGCAAACAGTTTTCCGTCTTTTATAAAATTCGCCCCTGTCTGTTTAAAGAAAAAGGGTATATTTGCTTCAATGCATTGACTGCGTATATTCAACACCCAGTCAAAATTACATATTCTTGCATTTTTTCCGCTTTCTCCTCCTGCTATTATTCTTAATATATCTTTATTAAGGTATTTTCTCATATCAATATCCGTTAAAAGAGGTTCACAGCATATCATTTTTTTCTTTGCCGGAATTTTGTTTAAAACAGGAAAACGTATATCACACTGTTCCTGATTTTCTATGGTACAGCATATTGTCACATTATCATATCCCCCGCCCCAGTCAAGAGGGGTACAGTTAGAAAATCTAACAATTCTTTTTGTTATAATAATAAATTCCAGATCGGAACGCTGGCGGATTATCCGCCATATGTCTTCTCTCCATTCGTCAGCTTCATCAATAAAGAAATCAGAGGTCATGCATGTATACACAATTGTACCGGAGGTTATTTTAAATTGAAGATTTTTGTTTCTTTCAAGAGGAAGACCGAAACTTTTTGTTTTCTCAACTTTGGAAGCATCCCGTCCCACCGAATTGTCACGCCTGTATACATAACAATTCTTGCATCCGGCAGAATATTTCTTGCATCCGTGCCATGGATTCCAAATAATGCTGTCCATAATAATCCTCCCTTTTAAGCCGGTTCAATTAATGTCCGGCAAAACAATTCTTGTATGAATTATATTATTTTAAAAGAAAAATGTCAATATAAAATTAAAGGGTTATAAAAAAATAATATATTTTAAAATAATATATTGAAAAAATAAAACATAACGTAAAAATATGTTATAAAACATTGTATTTTGCTTAATTTTATGTTACAATATAATAAGAATATTATAATCGGAGGTTTTTGTGCAAAAAATAAAAAATTGCACATGTAAGGTTTATTTATGGCGGAATATATAGGAAAAGAAGAAATAACAAGGCAAAAGGGCTTTGTATTGAAAATAAAAGAACTTAATAACAGATTTGCGGCATTAAAAGGGAGAATGCCTCTTGTAAAAACAGAAACGTACGGCTGTCAGCAAAATGAAAACGATACCGAACGAATACGCGGAATACTGAAAGAGGCAGGATTTGATTTTTGCGATACTGAGGAACAGGCGGATATTGTCATATACAATACATGTGCTGTAAGGGAAAATGCGGAGCAAAAGGTTTTCGGACGTCTCGGTATTTTAAAACATATGAAGGAATCAAGACCTGATATGATAATCGGACTTTGCGGCTGTATGGTACAGCAGGAGCATATAACGGAAAAGATAAAAAAAATACACAATCATGTTGACCTTATTTTCGGAACACATGCCCTGTATAAGCTGCCGGAATTGCTGTATAAGGCAATGACAAAAAACAAAAAAAAGAGCATTGTGGATATTGAAAGCATAGACGGAAAGATTGCGGAAGATTTACCTATTTTGAGAGATGACAACAAAAAGGCATGGGTATCTGTAATGTATGGATGCAATAATTTTTGTTCATACTGTATTGTGCCCTATGTAAGAGGCAGAGAAAGAAGCAGAACAAGCGAAGCAATAATAAAAGAGGTTAAAGCGCTTGTGGAGAACGGATGCAGTGAAATAAGCCTTTTAGGACAGAATGTCAATTCTTACGGAAAAGATCTGGACGAAGATATAGATTTTGCAAAACTTATAAGAATGGTAAATGACGTCGAGGGAGTAAAGAGAATACGTTTTATGACCTCACACCCTAAAGATTTGTCCGATGATCTGATAGATGCAATAGCAGAATGTGAAAATGTATGCAAACAGCTGCATTTGCCGGTACAAGCCGGAAATAACCGGGTGCTTGAACAGATGAACAGAAAGTATACTCGGGAAGATTATCTGGCAAAAATAGAAAAAGTCAAGAAGAAAATACCCGGTATTTCTTTATCTACCGATATAATCGTCGGATTTCCTACCGAAACAAAAGAAGAATTTGAGGACACACTTGACATAATCAGGAAAGTGGAGTATGACAATATTTTTTCTTTTATATATTCAAGACGTGAGGGAACACCTGCGGCAAAATTGGATTTTGTCCTTTCAGAGGATGAGATTCATGAAAATTTTAACCGTTTGCTTGAGGTACAGAATGAAATATCAAAACGTAAAAATGATGCTTATGTGGGAAGAATTGAAAAGGTACTTGTGGACGGTGAAAGCAAAAATGATAAAAATATGCTCTCAGGAAGAACAGATTCTTCTAAAATAGTCAATTTCAAAGGAAACAGGGAATTGACGGGAAAATATGTAAATGTGAGAATAACTCAGGCGCATACGTGGAGCTTAAACGGTGAATTGGTTGATGATGAATTATGATTGAAAAGACAAAAATTGAAGATATTGATAAAATAATGGAAATATATCGTATCGGCAAAGACATTCAGGTAAAAAGCGGAAATCCGGATCAATGGTTAGACGGATATCCGAAAAGAGAACTAATCGCAGAGGATATACAAAATGGCTGCAGCTATACGGTAAGACATGATGGTGATATTGTTGGGGTTTTCATGTATTTTATCGGTGAAGAACCCACATATAAAAAAATAGACGGCAGCTGGCTTGACGATGAGGAATACGGCGTGATACACAGAATTGCATCCTGCGGCAAAGGAGTATTTTCGGAATGTGTTAAATGGTGTTTGGATAAACATTATAATCTTAGAATAGATACTCACCGTGATAATAAAATAATGCAGCATCTGATAATAAAAAACGGGTTTTCATATTGTGGTATAATATGGGTTGATGACGGCTCTGAAAGGCTTGCTTATCAGCTTAATCTAAGAAATAAAAAAAACTTTAAAAACAGAAAGGAATGTTTTAATATGAATATTATGCAGAAAGCACACGAATTGGGAGAAATGATTAAAGAATCGGAACAAATGAAGGTAATGAATGAAGCGGAAGAAGCACAAAAAAATGATGCGGTTTCCGAAGAATTATTAAAGGAATTTAATTTAAAGCGTATGAACCTTGCCCGTGATTTGCAGGCAGGAAAGATAGAGCAGGCAGAAGCAATAGTAAAAAATAATGAAGCTTTTGCCGAAATGGTTAAAAAGAGCGAAACAATAAAAAATTATGTTGAAGCTAAAAAGAATTTTGACGATATGGTGCAGGAAGTAAATAAAATATTGAATTTTTATATTACCGGACAGGATCCTAACTGCACGCATGATTGCAGTACCTGCGGAGGATGTCATTAATTACTTTGCACAAACAGAATCTTTTTGGAGGTGTTTTGTAAATGGGTGAAATTTCGCCTATGATGAGTCATTATCTCAGGACAAAGGAAGAATGCGGTGATTGTATATTATTTTACCGGCTGGGTGACTTTTATGAGATGTTTTTTGATGATGCAATTCTTGTGTCTCGGGAATTGGAGCTGACGCTTACAGGCAAAAACTGTGGAATGGAAGATAAGGCGCCTATGTGCGGCGTTCCTTTTCACAGTGCAAATGCATATATTGCAAGGCTTGTTGAAAGAGGATATAAGGTAGCGGTCTGTGAACAGGTGGAAGATCCCAAGACTGCAAAGGGAATTGTTAAAAGAGAGGTTATAAGGGTTATAACCCCCGGAACTGTTCTTGACGAAACCATGCTTGATGAGAGAAAAAATAATTATCTTTGTGTAATAAATATGCAGAATCCTTCTTCAGCACTTGCTTTTTGTGATGTTTCAACGGGGGAAATATATCTTACAACAGTTTCGGGAAAGGAATCAATTTTAAATGAAGTTGCACGATATAATCCGTCGGAATTTATTGTAAATGATATTGCTTTTTCAAAACTGTCCGATTTAATCGAATCAAGATTTCATGTAAAAGCACAGCAAATGGAGGATGATTATTTCAGCAGTTTTCTTACCGAAGAAAGAATAAGAGCACAGTTCAGAAAGCCGGTGGAGGAGTTGGGGCTTTCGGCAAATTCCATCGAAAGCAGTGCAGTATATGCTGTTTTAAAATATCTTGATGAAACACAAAAAAACGGGCTTGAATATATAGACAAGCTGACCATTTATTCGGTGGAAGAATATATGGATATAGATATATCCACTCGCAGAAGCCTTGAAATTACAGAAACCATGCGTGAAAAACGTAAAAAAGGATCTCTTTTAGGCGTGCTTGACAAAACCCGCACATCAATGGGAGCAAGACTGCTTGTACAATGGCTTGAAAAACCGCTTATTAATTCAATAAAAATAAATAAACGACTTTATTCGGTAAAGGAGCTGTGTGATAATCCGATATTGCGTGACGATATAGGTGAAACACTCAGCGGTATTTATGATATATCAAGAATTATAAGCCGAGTTTCGACAAATACTTTAACGCCGAAAGATATGGTGTCATTGAAACAGTCGCTGATGAAATTACCGGAACTGAAGCAACAGCTTTCACAGACAAAATCACCGGTGCTGTCGGAAATGTATTCAAAACTCGATGTGCTGCAGGATGTGGCTCAATTGCTTGATGAGGCTGTTGATGATAAGGCATCGGCACTTTTAAGAGAAGGAACAATAATAAAAAAAGGATATAACGAAGAGCTTGAAAGATACCGTGACGCAATGACAAACGGCAGAGGATGGATTGCAAAGGTAGAAGCAGACGAGAGAGAACGTACAGGCATAAAAACCTTAAAAACCGGGTATAATAAGGTTTTTGGATATTATATCGAAGTTACCAAATCAAATACAGCAGATGTACCCGATAACTATATAAGAAAACAGACTCTGACAAATGCGGAAAGATATATAACTCCTGAGCTGAAAGAAATAGAAGAAACAATATTAACGGCTTCCGAAAGATTTACTGCATTGGAGTTGAAGTTGTTTGAAGAAATAAGAAAAGCCGTAATGGAACAGACAGACAGATTAAAGATTACTGCGGAGGTTATTGCAACAACCGATGTAATATATTCTCTGGCTTATGTTGCGTTTAAAAATAATTACACAATGCCTGATGTTACGCAAACAGACGAGCTTATAATAAAAGACGGAAGGCATCCTGTTGTAGAAGGTATGCTTAGAGATTCTATTTTTATACCAAATGATGCCAATATAAATTGCAGCAATTCAAGACTTTTAATAATTACCGGACCGAATATGGCAGGAAAATCCACGTATATGCGTCAAATAGCGCTTATTACCCTAATGGCGCAGATAGGAAGTTTTGTCCCTGCCTCCCATGCAAGACTGGGAACGGTTGATAAAATTTTTACAAGAGTAGGAGCGTCTGACGATATTTCTTCGGGACAAAGTACTTTTATGCTTGAAATGGTGGAGGTTGCAAATATTTTAAAGAATGCAACGTCAAAATCTCTTGTGATTCTTGATGAAATAGGCAGAGGTACAAGCACCTTTGACGGACTGTCAATTGCATGGGCGGTTGCGGAATTTATTAACAATAAAAAGAAAATAGGTGCAAAAACGCTTTTTGCGACACATTATCACGAACTATCTCAGCTTGAAGAAAAATCTGAAGGAATTGTAAATTACAGGATAGCGGTAAAAAAACACGGTGATGACATAACATTTTTAAGAAAGATTGTAAGAGGCGGCGCCGACGACAGTTATGGTATTGAAGTGGCAAAGCTTGCGGGAGTTCCTGACGAAGTAATAAGACGTGCAAAGGAAATTCTTAAAAAGATTGAAAATGGTGATATTCAAAATGTGGCAAAACCGGTGAACAAAAAA
>CASFSH010000151.1 GCA_949297205.1 uncultured Bacillota bacterium
AAAATTATGATCCTCTGATACCGATACGTAATCCTTTCCTATTGCACTGTCATCAAGCCAATATATTACACTATCATCTTTTTCCATTTCTTCCCTCATTTGACGTTTAATTTCCTGTTCCAAAACAGCATAGAAGTTATCATCTTTTGCCATATCTCCCAGCTTTACAATGTCACCTGTCATTTTATTAATATGATAATATTTATAATAAGTATTACTGCTTCCTGCCGCCTCAAACACTCTGATTTTCAGTGTAAACCAATTATCAGTATCGGTAACTACATCATAATTAACATAAACAGCACCGTGTGCATTATCCCCAATTGTTTCTAAATCCTCATAAAATCTGTTTACAAGTGTATTTGTAAGTTCATTAATATCATTATTTATTGTATCAAATGCTTTATTTCCTCCATTTTCTACTTCCGGCACATTAATATTCATTTCATGATAATCATCGGAATAAAAATAATTTCTTATTGTAACAACTTTAACTATTTTTCCTATAACAGGTATTTGTTCCAAAGCCTGTGCATATGTCGGACTTATATTTGGGAGTAAAAACAAAGTTACAAAAATGAAACATGCTGCAATAGACGCCACTCGAGAAAATTTCCATACTGAATTATAAGATGTTGTTTTTTCAGGCAAACTATCCAGCGTTTCTTCTATTTGAATCTTAATATCCTTTGGAATATCTGTTTTATCTTCCATAGCTTTTCTTTTTAAATAATTATCAAAATCTTTCATAAATCCCAATCCTCCTTTAATCTTTCCCTTAACATATTTCTTGCACGTGAGAGCTGTTTTTTTACAGAAACAGCATTTGTATTTGTAATTTGCGCTATTTTTGATACAGGGAGATTTTCATAATAAAAAAGCAGAACAACTACACGATACGGCGGCTTCAAACCTTCTACCGCATTACGCAAATCCAGCTTTGTTGATATTTCGTTTTCTTTTCCGTTATTACCGATGTCCCTCATTTCATCCATCGGTATTATCTTGGAATTTTTACGAATCATTTCAACTGCCGTATTATGTATAATACGAAGTATCCATGGTTTAAAGGAATTCTCATTTTTTAAGGTATTCAAATTTTTATATGCACGATATATTGATTCACTGATAACCTCTCCGGCATCAGATTCATTTCTTACAATAGAAAAAGCCAGATAATACATTGCTCTTTCATGCAATCGTATATGTTCACAAAACGTATTTTTATCTATCAAAATCAACCCTCCTTTAACAATGAAACTGTTTGATTTACAATCCATTCACCCCATTGGGTATAATATTTTGCATAAAGATGTGCATTATCTTCCGATTTATCAGCAGATAAATTACCGTTTTCATCATCAAAAACAGGATTTACATCAATATAAAAAATGTTTTCCCCATTTGCAAGCTCAGATAATTTTGTATTCAGTTCATTAATTGCTTTATTATTCATTGTCTTGTTATTGTCCGAACGACTTTTTGTTACATGCAGATTTGCTTGTATAAGAATAATTGCACTTGGCTGTTTTTCCTGAATATTCTTAATCAATTCATCATATTTTGCTGCAGTTTTTTCAAATTTATAACCTATTTCATTAATACCAAGCATTATGTATATTTTACCATATTTTTTATTGTTCAGCAACTCTGTTAACGTGACTTTGCCTACATCCTGAACAGAAACCGACTTTTTATAAATATTATATACACTCATACCAATATCCGCAAAATAATCAGCACCTTTTATACCTGAATATTCACAAAGTCCAACGGTTCTTGAATCTCCGATAAATAATGCATCAGACATTGAGAATACAGAATCCTCAGCCGTCTGCGTTTTGTTTTTATTCGAATCAGCCGAAGGTTTTAAAAGTTCTGCATCCAAATCGTCAGTGTTTTCTGTTTTTGCAGTATCTTCAATTAATTGCTGTTCTTGCGTAACAGTATCACTTTGTATTGTATTACTGCTTTTCTCGGTATCTGCATCAACAGAAGCGGATTTTTGTCCGAAGAACATAAAAAAGGTAGCACCGGCAAATAAAGCAATCATGGATAACAGTGTAATAAAATTTGTTTTTTTCATTGTCTTTACCTCTCAAAATCTAAAATATAGAAATGGGTCATCTAAACCTTTATACATACAATAAACACATGCTATAAATATTACAGCAAGTAACAGCAATAAAACTTTCCGGTTCTTTATATTTTTTATAATCCGATACGGCAGTGTGGTTGAAAATAATATTCCGACTATAAAAAACGGATAATATAATTTTATGTATTTTAAATAATCATATCTGAAAATCGACCATATCCCCTGACCGAAAAAAGGGAAAAGGCGAGTATAAAATATTTTAATTTGTTCTAAATCATCTATTGCAAATATCGCCCAAGTCAACGGAAGAAGTATAATCATATATATATGACCGATAACAGGAAAGTTATGCAGAAATTTCCCTATAAAGAACTTTTCAATTATTATAATTATGAACAGCACCATTCCCCATAGTATAAAATTATACCCTGCGCCATGCCAAATTCCTGTCAACAGCCATACGACAAGTAAATTTCTAACGGTTGCAGCCGTTCCGTCTCTGTTTCCGCCCAGAGGAATATATACATATTCTTTAAACCAGGAACCAAGTGTAATGTGCCATCTTCTCCAAAACTCCGTCATAGAACAGCTTAAATACGGATGATCAAAATTTTTCGGAAGAATGAATCCAAGCATTTTTCCCAGTCCCACAGCCATAAGAGAATATCCGAAAAAATCAAAGTATATTTGAAATGAATATGCCGCTATTCCCATCCATGCGAGGGGCGTCGATACACTCTCAAATCCTATTGCACAAACCTGGGCCCATAATTTCCCGATAGGATTTGCAATCAGCACCTTTAACCCCAACCCGAATATAAATGTACCTATTCCGTTTAATACGGTATTTATGTTAATTTTTCTGTTATGCAGCTCATTTTTCACCTGATCGTATGTGACGATCGGGCCTGCAATAAGCTGCTCAAACATTGATATATACACAGCATATTTTATCAGACTTTTTTCTGCTTTTTCTTTACCCCTATAAACATCTGCAATATAAGATATACCTTGAAAAGTATAAAATGATATCCCTATTGGCAGCAGAATATTAATATTTGTATTAAAACTTGGTATGAATTGAATAATTTCGCCTATTATAAATCCCAAATACTTAAACGAACAAAGATAAACCAAATGTAAAACAATTCCTACAATTAAATATATCTTTTTTTGCTTTGTATTCTTTTCAATAAGCAGTCCTATTATAAAATCCATAATAATACTTATTAAAAACAATATAAGATCTTCAGGATTATTTATTATGCCAATAAAATAAAAACACAGACTTCCTATAAGCAATACCATATTTTTTATACGCCCAGGCACAATATAGTAGCATCCGAAAAATATGGGCATAAAAATGAAGATAAATTTCAAGCTGCTGAATACCATCAATCACACCACCGTTTTGCTGTTCTGATATATAGATGCATATGATACACAAAAGGTGACAATTTTTTTATTTTTTTCTTTGCCTTATAATTTTGATAAATTATAATAATATTTTCAAAAAAAATCGCCCACAAATTGTGAGCAATTTCCCATGTTATTGTTTCTCAACAAACATTTATATTTATTAGATTTGATACTTTGAAAGAATATTTTTTATTAATCCGTTACTGAAATTACCGTGTTTTATATTTCCCTGTCTGCGTTCCCATGAAGCTTCCCATTTTGCAAGTTCAATTCTGAATTCATCTGCCGACCAGTCTATTTTATTCTGGAATATTTTATAATTATCTTCGCAGTAATTCGGATTTTCACGCAACATATCAAAAAATTTCTGCCATCTCACAGCATAATAATCAAGAACCAACCCGGACCATTCTTTCCATGCATAATCAAACAGCCAACAATCAATTTCATTTCCCCAAATTGTAATCTGCATTCTTGCATTATACTCATACAATGCTTTTTCTTCATCATTCTCTCCAAAAGAACGTGCATTGTCAATCCATGTTTGGAGTCTCCATGCTTTTATGCCGTCAAGAAGTGAATCAAAATCCTCAAGCAGTTCCATAAACAGATCTGCTTTTTTATTAAATTCATCAAAATCTTTAATTTTGAATGCCGCCATACATTCCTTATATATTTTATGTGCATGATTTGCCATCATTTGTCTTGCAATATCAAGCTTATCATAAAAAAATCCGTCGGTTTTTATATCTTTGCTTTCATATAAGGTCAATATCTCAGCCAAAAGCCTGTTATCATAATATTCATCATTGAAAACGTCAAAAGGGCCTGTTGAAGTTGCGTCAAGACACGGTCTTGTACACACAATTTCCGCACTTTTTAATACATCATCCGTTCCATCAGCATAAACAGCTTTTGCTATTTTCTTTAATGCGGCTATAACTTCACTGTCATCGGTTTTATATCTTCTTTTACAGTATTCTTCAATCCATTTGTCAAGATTAATCTTTTCGCTTGATGTTATTACATCAAACACCAAATCATAATACATGGGATTTTGTCCTATACCCTCCATAAAAACGCCGCTTCCGCAGATATTCGGAAAATCCTTTTGTATCGTTTTGAATTTGTTTGACGCCATTAATTTCAGGTCACCCTTCATTGTCATTCTTGCACCGAAATTATGAAGTGTACCCGTGAGAAAACTGTATCCCCAAAATCCGTCATGATTTTTATGACCGTTTCCTGCCAGGTCAAGAATTATCAATCTGTCCTTTGGAATTGCCGTAACAATCCCTTTCCTTACAGACCAACCCTGCATAATCCATGTATAGTTTTTATCAAATTCTTCAAACATATCCGCAATGGTTCTTCCCACATCATTAAGATATTCCTCTCCTTCAACGGGAGGTTTGCTTTCATGAAAGGGATCAGCCGCATAATATCCGTATGTACCAAACAGTTTTTGCTGATTTTTTAAAAATATCATTCCCATTTTTTTAAACAAAGGATCTTTTGGATTTATCTCTGCAGTAACACCGATATTATTCCATGATTCTTTTACCAATATGTCTGCCTGCGGATATTTTTTCTTCATAAGCGTTGGAACAAAACCCGAAAATCCCTGCTGTATCGGATGCATTCCCAAAGAAACCTCACGGTCAATTATTCTTTTGCCGAGTTCTATATGCTTTTTAATCCAGGACATTGGAAGCGGACCCGAAAAACATTCAATGTTTCCCATAAGCTGCCATGCCAGAAATGCAGGACCTACCAGAAAATCTCTTGCCTCTTCGTCGGTAAATCCCATTTCCAGAAGCGTTTCGTACCAGACTCCTTCCGTACCTGTAACCGCAAGGGGGAGATTTATACCGTTCATTGCCATAACGTCTATTTCAAGTTCCCAGCGTTCCCAATCCCACCATGCACAGCTGTAAGAATGTGTACAGTAATTCATGTACGATCTGTATTTTTGTTCAATAATTCTTTTTTTATATTCAGGTTTTATAAGTTTATCAAATTTCAAATCCGAACCGCACCATGAAAAATTAAGATTCAGAATATGCTTTACGTAATATCCAAATGCCATACACAAACTGTTTACCGTAGAACCGCGTATTAAAATTTTATCATCCACAGTATCAATTTCATAGTATTCCACGTCATCCTCTTTCAGTTCCACAACAAAATTTTCTCCATACGTCGGGAGTATTCTTTCAATTAAATCATAAACCGCTTTCATTCTCTTTCCCCCAAAATTTTAAAAATGTTCTTCTATATAGCAGCACTTTTTATAAAATACTTTTTTTAATTCTTCTTCGTTACCAAATATTTTTAAATTTGCAAAGATTCCTGCCCTGTCCAATTCACACCGTCCCATAATCAACGAGGAAAAGGCATTTATATCCATTTCAATGTCCGCATTTTCTCCTCTGCTTACTGTGTTTTTATCTCCGAATTGAAGCGTGTATATACCGTTGTTCCATGGGCAATACTCATCATTCACAATTTTTATTCCGACACTGCCGCATCCTTTGCATTTTGCTCTTTTTAATACCTCTGCCACATCAACAACTCTTGTTGTACCGTCAATTATTGTGCTTATATCGACATTTCGTTTTCCCCAGCCACCCAGTATTTCTATTGCGGCGGAAAGATCAATGTCACAGGGAAGCTTTATATAAACTCTATCCCCATACGGTCTTTGAGTTACAAAATAGGATAATACGCCCTTTAATCCCTCAAACGAAGAAAACCACAGTGTACGCACCGAAAAATCCTGAGGGTGCGTCTGATTTTCGTTAATACTGTATAACATAAAAGCGTCTGCACAGTCCTTTGTATAATGTACATAGCTGAATGTTTTTGTAACATACGGTCTTATATTTTTGAAAAAATCATCCCACCGTTTACTGTCTTTTACAATTGCCATATTATAATTTGATGAAAATTTTTCATATATTTCCTTTATTTCTTTTTTCATCTTTTCCGAACCGTCATAAAAAACATTTTTGCCCATGTACTCCGGTATATATTCTATGGGAATAGACCATTGACAATGATTGCAGGAAACATCATACCCATACTGCCTGTAATAGTTTGCATTAAAGGGATATAAATGCGATATATACTGTTCATTTTCACGCATAACTTTAAATAACTCTTTAAAAATCGCCTTAATTGCACCTTTTATTCGTGAGGCCCGCGAAGAAACAACACTTCCTATTCCTGCCATTTTCATGACTTTTCCGTCAAAATTTATCTCATAAGGATGTAATTCCATTCCCGCAAAAAGATTGCCGTCTTCAAAAGCACCCATCCTTATAAAGCCCTCTTTTCTCTTATTATCCGCTTCTATAAGCTTTTTTTCGTATTCTTCTCTGTTTTCAAAACCCTCATCAGCATATCTGAAAAGTTCACAACATATTTCTTTAAATCTAAGCGTTTCTTTTCCATAAAATTCTTTTATTTCGTACATTGTTTCCCTCCGTTTATAAAATATTTTCTTATAAAAACACAAGTACATATTATAAAATTATTATACTTATTCTTAATCAAATCAGTAATTAACCATTGCTTTTGTAGTAAAATTTTTCTATACAACGTAACCATTATAGCATATGTAATAAATTTTAGCAAGCCCTTTATGTCAAATATTTAATTGCTCTTTATTCCTGCTTAACAATCCTATTACAAAAAATTAAATCTACTTTGTAGTATATAAATGTACTCCGTTTATATTTCTCTCTGTTTTAAGTATAATTTAGACCGTTTTGCCTTGTTTTCTGCATTTTTTTCAGAAACGGAACAAGCATAGATACTGAAATAATCAATGTTATCCAATCAGAAATAGGTGATGCCCACGGTATTGCCGTCACACCCAATAGTCGGCTGAATAAAATCATCAGCGGAACATCAAGACTGCCTTTTCTCAGCACTGACAATATAATGGACTGTGTTCGTTGTTTTGTTGCCTGAAACACTGTTATTACCATATAGTTTACCGCTGTAGAAGGGCATAGAAAACAAATAATTTTCACAAACTTCTGACCATATGATACTGTAATTTCATCATCAATAAAACATCTTATCACAGGCTCGGCAAAGAAATACAGTACAAACATTCCCGCAAAAGCAATACACAATGCATACATCAGAGTACCAATGTTATTAATTCCAATACAATTAATAATTCATGTCCTATGCTATGTAAAGCTCCGTTTGTTTGTAATTCATGCAAATCTAGGAGCAGAAAGTGTAAATACGTTAAACTTCTGTATAATGCTAAAACCGCTCA
>CASFSH010000152.1 GCA_949297205.1 uncultured Bacillota bacterium
ACAAAAAAATCACACGGCGTATTATTTGTGATATACTCAATGCCGTATTCGTCTTTTTGCAGATATGTTTTAATAAAGTTTTCGGCATTCATGCCTAAATATTGTGCATCACGCTCTATTTCAGTGATAGGTATTTCTGCATGAAACAGCTTACAACAGTTTCTGCATTTACTACAATCATAGTTATTATATATTTCATTATGTAGTCTTAAAAATTGTTCATCAAGCTCTTTTTCATCGGCATGATTTTTTAAAAATCTTCTGAATTTGTAGTTTTCATTCTTCTTTTTTGAGGCGGCATTTAACACTTCTTGCGGTGAAATCATTTTAAATCCTCCCGATTTATTTTTTGTTTTGAACTGTATTTCGTACTTTTTCTTAAATTACCGTTTTCTGTTTTTGTGATATTTGTTCGGCGCATCTTTTCTGCCTGAACAGCATCGAATATTTCTTTAGGTATAATAGCCGGATGGTTTTCTGATATAAGATATTTAGATTTATCATTATTCTCAATTCTTTTGCCATCCTGTGTATATGTTTTTAATGCAATAATATTCCCGGTATATTTTTCGTTGCTTAAAATTTGTTCTATTGTTCTCTTACACCATGTTGGTTTGTCGGAAGGGGAAAGTATATTATTTTCTTCTAAATATTTTTTTATACCTATAATGCTGTAACCTGAAATGTATAATTCATATATTTTTTGAACAATAGTAGCTTCAGAAGGTAAAATGACAAGCGTATCATTTTCACCTTTTTTATAACCAAAGCATTTCCTTTTATATATTTCCGAAGAACCATCTTCAAGATGCTTTATAATACTCCAATATTGATTTTCTCGTCGTGAGTCATTCTCTGCTTCTGCGTAAGCGGAAAGTATACTTATCAACAGTTCAGAGTCTGTCGAGGCGGTATCTATATTTTCTTCATCAAAATATACACTTCCGCCCATATCTTTTATCAAGCGTATTGATTGTATTATATCAAGTGCATCACGACCGAATCGGCTTATGCTTTTTGTAATTATTTTATCTATTTTTTACTATGAATATCATTTAACATTCTTTGAAACTGATCTCTGTTTTCAGTGGCAGAGCCGCTTTTAAAATCAAGATATATGTCTATTAATCTCCAGCCGTAATGTTTGTTTATCATATCGACAAGGAATGAAGCCTGATTTGACATGCTTGAAAGCTGAGCCTGCATAGTGGTGCTTACACGACAGTATATTGCTACATTTTGATAAAGCTGTGGAAATTTTGGAAACGTTCTAAATTGACGAACAATTCTTTCGTTCATATTGTTACCTCCAACAAGCACAAATAGCCTACTTTTAAAATTATTATATCACAAAAATGTAGGCAAAACAAGTAGTTATTTAGAAATATAATTATTTAAGTTTAATTTATATAAAAATAAAATGCGAATGTTGACGATACAGGCACGACGTGGTAAAATGTATATATAAAATGCAAAGGAGAATATATTTTGAATATAAATGAATTTTTAAACATTGTTGACACAAGCACAGAACAGATGACGAAGAAAGAACTTGAAGATTTTGTGCATTTATTGGCAAGAAAGACCGATGAGACGCAAAGGGAAAAGTTTATTCAATATTTGTCCATAGCAAATAAGCCGATACAAAATAAAGAAAATGCTGTTGCTACAATCAAATCAAAAATTACATATGTATTGAAAGAATTTAAAAAGGTAAAACGGGAAGAGATTTGTATAGAAGGAAGTTTCAATGAATATTATGATGATTGGTATGATGATATGGATGAAGCATATATATTCAGTAATACCGAAGAAATACAAAGCATTATAATTACAGCTTGTGATGTACTTAAGGCAGCAATTGAAATAAAGCTGTATGATGAAGCGTATCAGTTAGCAAATGAAATGATGAATCTTAAAGTGGGTATAATCGGTGATTATGCAGAGAATGTGCAAGATTATATGCAGCTTAATGAACTGTATGAAATGGATATTTTGCAATTTGATTTCTGTAGCTTTGGGTTACATACACTTTATTTGCAATACATGATAAAAACAGGTAAAGAGCGGATTAGTGAAATATATAACGCTTTATTGTATTTCAACAGTGTCAATTTAAAAATTGAACAAATGATGCAGACCGGGTATAATGATTTGCCTGATTTTGATAATTTCTTAAATGACTGGATAGAATATCTCGGAGCAATTAACAATAAATATTCGCAAAAATTCATCAAAGAAGCAATGAATCTTTTAGATAATCCGGACGATAAGATTTCAATTGCTGAAAAGTATTCAAAAGCACATCCGGGATTATACGAAGAATTAATGATTGAGGGAAATGGTTTTAGTGACGAACAGTTATTAAAAATCGGTAGTGGTGCACTTAGGCATATACCGGTTGAGTTAGTTGTAAGAAGTAGGATTGCTCTCATGACGGCAGAATATGCGTTTAGACTGAATAAACCCAATGTAGTATATAACTGTCTTATTGAAGCATTCCGTTCTGATACGACACCGACTAATTATCTGCGTATAGTTTTTAATTGTGAAAATTATATAAATCTTATTCCTGTTATGATGGAAATATATAACGATTCTTTTGGCAAATTGACTTTTTCAGACAGGACGGATGAACTGTGCAGAAATATTGTAAATGATAATAACTATTATTCATTGTTGTTTTTAGGCAGAGAATTTGACCGTGTATTTAAGTTCGGGAAAAATACGATGGGCAATAATTGTTCAATTGTTTCTGCTAAATGTGCACTCTCGTTATTACTTATATATTTTTATGATGGGGCAGATATGATGCCCGGTATCAGAACTATGTGTTTGAAAACGGTAGAAAATATGGATTTTAAGCCTGATAAATATTTCTTTTTAACTATTGAAAATTCGGGAAATATAAAGCCTGAAGAATTATTGTTTGAATGTATAAGAAAATGGAAACAATATGCAAATTCAGAATATGATTATAAAGAAGAGTGCATAAAGTATATTGGTAAAGAAATACATACCAATACAGCAAATGTGTTAAAACAACAGGCAAGATCATTTTATGGCGACTGTGCATCGTATATAGCTGCTTTTGGAGAAGTAAATGATTCATTAGGTAATAATAGCAGCGGGAAAGATATGTTAGTTGATCAGTATTTAAAAGAGTTTCCGCGTTATAGCGCATTTCGAAGAGAATTACAATATTTTACCGCGAAAAGCTAAATTTAGCCTACTTTTAATTCGATTGTATCAAAGTTGACCGATGTGTGAAATGTATGAAAATTGGCTTAAAACCTATATATTTAAGACTATTGTATCAAAGTTATACAATAGCCTAATCGGGACATGGGTTAACGGTAAAGTTGATACAAGAAAAATTGCTTGAAATCAAGCAATTTTTTGCATTTTAGGCACAATTTTGAGTCTATCGAACCACCGAATGTTAACGTGGGATTGGTGCTTTGCACCCCCCCTGCACACTATTTGGCAAAATGGGCGGTAGTTTGACGGCGCGTTGCCCCTTCCGGTTAGGACTGTGGTATGAAAACCTCCTGTCGATTGATTGTCTAAAACCATTATACAGGAAATTTCAGATTAATGCTCTGCTTTTTGGTTCTGGCAAAATATTAATCAATAATAGTTTGCTATGACAAATAAACGGGATTTGTTAGATGGTGATTACGTTTTGAATAACGGATGCTTCATTTTTTCGAGAGTTTATTAAGAGTTGTTACATGCAGCGGAAGAGCGTGATCAGGCAGAACTGTTTTGCTGAGAGGGCTGGTTCTGTATTGACTTGGCGTTTTACCGCTCAGCTTCTTAAAAACCAAATTAAAGTTTCGTACATTTTCAAATCCGCATTCAAAGGCGATGTCTGTAATAGTCATATCGGTAGTTGTAAGTAATTTGCAGGCAATATTCAAGCGATATGTATTTATATATTGACTGAAGCCCATTTGAAAAGTTTG
This sequence comes from uncultured Bacillota bacterium, assembly GCA_949297205.1. Lineage (GTDB taxonomy): Bacteria > Bacillota > Clostridia > UBA1381 > UBA1381 > RGIG1988. Next base: position 3,969 of record CASFSH010000152.1, read on the forward strand.
GTTAAATAGGTTGCTGAAATAGTGACGATCATAGTTGAAAAGGTCTGCAACTGCTTGTTGTGTGATTTTTGTGTTTATATTTTCAAAAATATAGGAATTTACTTTTGAAATAAAGTCCTTTGAAGAACGATTATGCATTTTGTCTATGCGTTGTCCATACTTGACACATTGAGAACAAATCGCATATAAACAGCTTTTTAACAAATAAAATTCAGGTTCGCCGGAATAAAACATATTTTCTATCAGATAATTTTCAACGATCTTATCAGATTTGAATTTTATTGCAGTGTAAAACAATTCATCATTTTTAAATTCTGATATAAAATCTTTAGAAAAAACAGATATAAAGTATTCACTGCCGGTTACAGGAGACACATCTAATGAGTGAACAATGTTCGGCGCAATTAGCATCATATCATTTTCAGTCAGGTTTACTTTCACATTGTTTGCCGTAACGGAGATACTTCCTTTCCATACAAATATATATTCAAAACTATTATGGAAATTATCATATTGCTTGGTATTTTGATACACATAACCATTGTAAGTATGATTTCCAATGGAATTAAATTCCTGATGATACATAAATTTACACCTCAAATCTTAACTTTTTTCTATAAGTTTATAACAAATGTTTTGATTTGTCAAGTTTAAAATGGTATAATATCAATATAATAGATAGGATTATCTTAATAACTAACAGAGAAATAAACATTTTCTGGGAAAAAATATTTGCTTGGAGGCCGCAATAAAATGAAATGTTTTAAAAGAATTTATCTGGGCTTGCTGATATGTCTCATGTATGCCATTGGCTGCATACATATAATGCCGGCTTTGGCTGCGGAAACATCAGGCTCATATTCGGAGGATTTTAATCAGATTACAACGGATATACTTAGCGGAACGGCTGTGTCAGACGCCGGAGCGCTTAATGGAAAGTGGGATATTTCAAGCTCAATCGGAAAATGGTGGGTGTACGATGGAACTGTTGCGGCAGAGGAAAACGGCAGCGGAAAAAGATTAAAAATGACTTCAAATTCAAATCGTGCTGAAGGCGCGTCGTATATTTTATCTAAGCCGATAGACAAAGATAATATTTTTCATATATCATTTGATTTTAAATGTACGGATATAAGCGCAGATTATTGGGTTGAAATCGCAAACGGGGATAATATGGATAGTGCAATTACCTTGTTCGGCATGGTAAATGGCAGAATCAGAACCGGAGGCGGTGAAATATGCGCGTTATCTGCAGAAAGCATATATGGGATAGATATTTCTGTCAATTTAAGCACCTTACGTCAAATGACTGTAATTAAAGATGAAATTGGTAATATAATCGCAAAGAAAACAGAGAAAGTATTCACAAGAAGAAATAACCTCTGGAATCAGACAACGTTTAAAAATATAGATTTTCTCGCATACGGAAATACCATATGGTATGTAGATAATTTGGAAATGTCTGTCAGACCTATATCATATGGAGACAGTATGGGAGTATATACGGAGAATTTTGATGCTGCTGATGGCGATATATTAAGCGGAACAGCAATCTCGAATACAGGAAGTCTTAATGGAAAGTGGGATATTTCAAGCTCAATCGGAAAATGGTGGGTGTACGACGGAACTGTTGCGGCGGAAGAAAACGGCAACGGAAAAAGATTAAAAATGACTTCAAATTCAAATCGTGCTGAAGGCGCGTCGTATATTTTATCCAAGCCGATAGATAAAGATAATATTTTTCATATATCATTTAATTTTAAATGTACGGATATAAGCGCAGATTATTGGGTTGAAATCGCAAACGGGGATAATATGAACAGTGCAATTACATTGTTTGGTATGACCGATGGCAAAGTCCGAATAGGTAACAGAGAACTATGCAATTTAACTGATGGAAATACATATACGATAGATATTTCCATAAATCTGAGTACATTGTGGCAAACCGTTACAATTAATGATACCAACGGTAATATAATTGCGCGAGGCAGTGAAACCGCATTTACAAGAAGATACGAGTTATGGGACGGGACAACGCTTAAAAATATAGATTTTCTCGCATACGGCACTACCACATGGTATGTGGACAATCTACAAATATCAGTCCGAACCTTGTCGGGGAGGAAATCTGAAATTCAGGTTTTTGCGGAAATTGACTTTAATAATACAGTCAAAAATACAGGTATGTCCATTCTTGATTTTGAAAATGAAGAAACAGAAAGAATGGGCAGGAAGGGTGTAATTCTGGATAAAGACGATGAAGCAAAACGCTATATTCGTATTGACGCAGACGATGAGGTTTTATACGATATTTCAGACGATATTCCGATAGAAATAACGGTTGAATACTTTGATGAAGGCGAGGGCTTTTTTGAGCTTCTTTATGACGCATACGGGGTGCCGCAAAATATCAGAGACGGTATTTGGGGACGCGAGGAAAGTGTTTGTCTTACAAATACAAAGGAATGGAAGACGCATACTTTTTACATAGAGAATATGAGAGCGGCAAACCGCGGGGACGGATTTGATTTTCGGATAGGCGTATGGAGTACGGCCAAGGGTTTTTCTCCGGAGTCTGTTGTCATAGGTTCAGTGATGCTGCAAACGGTTAAAAGGCAAAATCTTATACGTCTTACAGGAGTCGGGGGTTCAAAACCAGGCAATATTTATACAAAGGGTGAAGAAATAACAGTTCAGCTAAATATAACCAACAAATCCGAAGACGATATGATAGGAGACCTTATATATAAGATAAAAAACGAGAACGGAGAATTGGTTGAAAACGGAAGACTTTCAGAGGTTTTTCGTAAGGGTGAAATAACACCGGTTACGATAAATCCGGCAGCAGACAAATATGGAATATATGGTGTATCAGTAGAGGGCGAACTTAGATATATAAACAATCCGAACGAAGAACCGGTTCCTTTTTCGGCATATACAGAGTATTCAGTGGCGTGGGAGGTTCCGAAGGAAAATATTAATGACAAATGCGGCACTGCTTTATTAATTAACTCAAATCATTGGTCCGCTCCTAACGGAGTTGCGGCAGGTATTGCAGCTAAAGCAGGTGTTAAATGGTGCAGGGAAGAAATACAATGGAGCGCTTCGGAGACGTCACATGGTGGATATAAGATACCTGATGATATGCTGCGGGAGATTACACTTGCTCATGAAGCGGGAATGAATGTGGCACTGGGACTGTTATACGCAAATCCAATTCATTATGACAGCTACGTCGGACTTGGTGATGTACCTACTACGGAAAGCGAGCTTGCGGCGTACAGTAAATGGTGCGAATGGCTGGCAAGAGAAACAAAGGGAATAGCGCAGGCGTTTTGTATATGGAATGAGTACAATATTTATGCTTTTAATATACTGAACGAAACGCCGGAGCATTATGTCAATATTATGAAAGCCGCATATGAGGGAGTAAAAAAGGGCAATCCTGAGGCGATAGTCATAGGTCTTGAAACGGCGCAAATTGACAATGAGTTTAACAAACGCGTATTTGAGGCGGGTGGACTTCAATATATGGATGTCGCAGGTGTGCATCCGTATGACTGGTCGGGACACTTTGATACGCAGAAAATTATAAATATGTCAAAGGATATGCAGGCTCTGATGCGCGAACACGGCGATGAAAAGCCGATATGGTGGACGGAATTAGGATTTGGCAGCTATTATACATTAGAGGAGCAAAGAAATAATCTTGTTATGGCGTATGCCTTAAAGGAATGCTACGCTTTGGCGGATACCGTATTCCAGTTCCGTATGCAGGATGATTTGGAAACGAATGAAATAGAAAGCAAGTGGGGATTTTTAAGAAGCTATAATGATATCGCGCTTGAAAATTGTGCAAAGCCGTCGTATATTGCCGTTTGCGCGATGAACAATTTGATTGGAGGTAAGGCGGAAGCAAAGAATGTAATTAAGGATGACACAACTTATGCGTTTCATTTTTATAATAATGAGCTTCAAAAGGACGTTATACTTTTGCAGAGTGAATATGATGCAAAATTTATGACGCTCGATTTAGGCGTAAATGAAGCGGAAGTATATGATGTTTATGGAAATAGGCTTGAAAATATTATGTCTGAGAATGGAATTTACGATCTTGAAATCAGTACAGAGCCTATATATCTGGCAGGAAAATTTAATAGGTTTGAGCAGGTAGGAAAAATTGAGGATATTGCCTATGGCGTGATAAAAAACGGGGATTTCGTAGACAGTTTTTCCGAACTGAAAGTTGGTGATGAAATAAAGGTAAAATTACATCGGAAGCTTTTGAAAGGAAGCAATACGGACAGCATTTGCATTCAAGCTTTTTATGATGACGACGGCTTGCGTCTGATGCAGGCAACGTGTGAAAATATAGCTTTTGAAGATGAAAGCGATTATTGGATTGGCTGTACCGATACGGTTCCGCAAGGCGCTTCGCAGCTAAAAATCTTTATATGGAATTATAACACATTAACGTCTCTGATGAGACCGATTATTCTTAAAAATTAAATGTAAAAGGAGGAATTTATTTTGAGATTGAAAAGATGCTTACTATGTATGCTGCTTGGTGCGGCGCTTATATTGCCGACATATGTTTTTGCGGAAAAATCCGAGCCGCTTCAGGCATGCGCAACGGTTGACTTTAATGACCACGGGAAGAAAACAGGGCTGTCGCTCCTATGGTTTGAACTTGTCGAGGTAGAAAGAGAAGGCAGAAAAGGCGTGGTACTGAATCATGATAATGAAGCCAAACGCTATCTCTATATTGATGTGAATGATAATATGCTGTATGACATTCCAGACGATACGCCGATAGAAGTAACAGTAGATTATTTCGATGAGGGTGAAGGTTTTTTTGAGCTTGCCTATGATTCCTACGGGATATCAGAAAATATCAGAGACGGTATTTGGGGATATGAGGATGCGATAAAGCTGGAAAATACAAAGGAGTGGAAAACACATACTTTTTATGTAGAGCGTATGAGAATGGCAAATCGTTTGGGCGGTTACGATGTTCGCATAGGTATATGGAGTATACCAAGCGGTCCTTCGCCGGATCAGGTTATTATAGGCAAAGTAACAATACAAACATCGGAGCGAAAAAATCAATTAAGGCTCGAAAGCATATCAGGAAGCAAAGAAGGAAATATATATGCCAAGGGCGAGGAAATATCGGTAGCATTAAATATAGCGAATAAGTCAGACAGAGATGCGGAAGGCGGCTTTGTCTATACGGCGAGCGATGAAAACGGGCATAAGGTATGCGAGGGCAAAGTATCAGGCTCATTTCCGGCAGGGAAAGTAACGCCGCTTATCATAAAGCCGACGGCGGATAAATACGGTATATATAATTTATCGGTTGAGGGCGAGTTTAAATATTCGGATGGTAAAGATAAAGCAAAAATACCGTTTGCAGTGAATACCGAATATTCATTGGCGTGGGAAGTAACGAAAGAAAATATCAACGATAACTACGGTACGGCGTTGTTAATTAACTCATATGATTGGTCTGCCCCGAATGGTGTGGCTGCCGGTATTGCAGCAAGAGCCGGTATGAGATGGAATCGCGAAGAAATTCAATGGAGCAGATCTGAACTTTCGCCGGGCGTCTACAAAATACCGGACGAGCAGCGGCGAGAGATAGAGTTGGCGCATGAAGCGGGAATGTATACCGAGCTTGGACTGATATATTCAAATCCGATCCATTATGGTTCAGATTATGCGGGTACGGTTGATGCTCCGACTACAGAGAGTGAGCTTGAAGCTTACGGGAAATGGTGCGAATGGTTAGCAAGAGAAACCAAAGGGATTGTGCAGGCGTTTGCCATATGGAATGAATACAATGGTTCTTTTAACGCTCAGGGAGAAACTCCGGAGCATTATGTAAAGATTATGGAAGTAGCCTATAATGCTGTTAAAAGAGGTAATCCGGAAGCTATTGTCATAGGTCTTGAAACCGCGCAGATTGACCCTGCGTTCAATAAGCGCGTGTTCGAGGCGGGAGGACTGAAATATATGGATGTCGCGGGCGTGCATCCATATGATTGGTCAGGACATTTTGATACGCAGAAAATTATAAATATGTCAAAGGATATGCAGGCTCTGATGCGTGAGTACGGCGATGAAAAACCGATATGGTGGACGGAGTTTGGATTTAGCAGTCATTACTCAATGAGAGAGAGAATGGGCAATTACGTTATGGCATACGCATTGCAGGAGTGCTATGATTTGGCGGAAACCACCTTTCAATTCCGTATGCAGGATGATTTAGAGGCAGGAGAAATTGAAGGTAATTGGGGTGTATTAAGAACGCCGAGAGATAGTGATGTCAATAACTGTGCCAAGCCGGCATATTTGTCAATTTGTGCAATGAATAATTTAATTGGTGCTGCTGCGGAGGCAAAGGAAGTAATTCAAGAAGATACAACATACGCATTTCATTTTTATAATAAAGCAATGCAAAAGGATGTTGTGCTTTTGCAAAGTGAGTATGACGCGCAGTTTATGACGCTTGATTTGGGCGCGGGTCAGGCGGAGGTATATGATGCTTATGGAAATAAACTTGAAACACTTATCTCCGAAAATGGGGTTTTCAGTCTTGGAATCAATACCGATCCGATATATTTAACAGGGAATTTTTCGAAATTTGAACGAGTTGATAATTCTCAGGCAGTACTTATCCCCGGAAATATGGTTGATACGGTAATTCCGGGAGAAGCAATCAGTTTTACAATGAGGAACAATACCGGCAAAAAAGTTCGTATTGTTGCTGAAGAAAACGATTTCATTTCTATTGAAAAAAGCGAAGAACAAAAAGACGGAACAATAAAAGTTACGCTTCGGACATCAAAAGAGATGAAGGAAGATATAAGGCTTAAGCTCAAGGTGTTTAACGAAAACGGAGAAATGATATATCGTGATACTGCGGTCGCACAGATGTGTCCCGAGCCGATAGATGTTGTTATTACATCGGAGCAAACCGCGAAAGGCTCTGACCATTGGAGAGCGAGAGTAGAAATTACAAATCTCAGCAATGAAAATGCCATATCGGGTACAATTACGGTTACCGCGCCTGAGGATAAAGCTAAATATATTAAACCGCGGACATTTTCTTCTCTTTCTCCGAGAGAAGCTGTGACAATATACTTAAATCTGCCCGATGCGGCAACAAAAACAAATTATGAGCTTCAAATGAATTTGGCACTGAATAATGGATATAAAACGGATATCTCAAAGCAGCTTGATTTTACATCGGCAAAATATGCAGAGAAGAAACCTACGATTGACGGAAAATGGGACAAAGGAGAATGGGACGGGATTTGGTTTGGCTCATACGATGCTAAGCATTATGGCACGGATAAATATTCGGGAAACAAGGTATGGAACGGACCTGACGATTCAAGCTTTTCGGCTCTTGCAATGTGGGATGAGGAAAATTTGTATATGCTGCTGTGCGCTAAGGATAACGCGCATTATATTAAGTATGACGGCGGACCGATGTATATGTGGAGCTCAGACTGTATTCAGTTTGGAATAGACGACCGCGTGGAGGGTTTAGCAAACGGTGACCGCGCGTATACCGAAATCGGTGTAGGCGATGTTCCTGATTTTGGCTCGGCGGTAGTTCGATATTCTTCTTATTACGGGCTGCCGACATGGGTCGTAATAGAGAACAGTAAAGCAGCCGTAAAGCGCAGCGGCAAATATACAATTTATGAATTTGCAATCCCATGGACAGAGCTTATAAACAAAGATTTTGTTCCTCATGCCAATCAAAAATTGAAATTTGCAGCGCTGTTAAACGATGTTGACACAGGCTCGCGCGGCTGGCTTGCATATAACGGCGATTTGGCGAACAATAAAGACGTAAATACATTCGGAATAATGACTTTAGAAAAATAAATCGGGAAAAGGAGGAGGATGAAAATGAATTATTTGAAGAAATTGGTGTGTGTGATTTTATCATTATGTATAGTGTCTGCGGTAAGTGTCGGAATTGTCCCTAAGGTATTTGCTGAGGATAAGGTTACGAGGCTTGGCTCGTGGCATACCGGAGATAATGTAAAGACAGTGGAAAGCGGAGCATATCCGGCAGTGGAATTCGGAGAAATAAATTATAATACGAGTGCGGTATATACGCTCAGCTATAAAATTAAAGCGACTGAGGGTACAGACGGAAAAATCAGCGTATACGGCAACAATCTTCCTGCGAGCTTTGGGCTTTATTTGCCCGGACGGGGCTTTGAAGGAGCGTATTACACCGAAGACGGCGAGGTCAAACCGAAATTCAGCGCGGAGAATGAAGCGCTCAAAGCATTTGATACATGGTATACCGTTGAAACCGAATGGTGCGAGCTTAGTGATGATAAGTACATGAAATATACAATTAAGGATGAAGAAGGGGAGATACTTGCAGCCTCCGATAAAATTTCCGGTTTGTGGGCGGATTACTGGGATGGACGACCGGAGGGCTTGGAAAGTATTTTACCTACCACAATTTACATTTATAATTTGTCAAACTCTGCAATTCAGGTAAAGGATATTGTTATTAATGAAACGGAATCCAAAGAACAACCAAAGCCGACTGTGACGCCGGGTGAACCGGATCCGACAGGCGGTAAAACTCTGGGAACATGGTATGCTGACGGTGATGTATGGACGATAGACAGCGGCGCTTATCCTATAATAGAATTTGGAAAGTTAAATTATAATTCAACGGCAGTTCATATACTGAGTTATACAATCAAGGCTCAGGAAGAAACCGCAAATGCTGTCCATGTATACGATACAAATACAATAAGCTGGGGACATTATATCCCCGGACAGGGCTTTGAAGGGGCGTATTATAAAGACGGCAATGAAACCAAGCCAAAATTCAATGCAAAGGATGATAGCCTGAAGGCGGTTAATACATGGTATACCGTCGAAACCGAATGGTGTGAGAGCATGGATAATCGTTATATGAAATATACGATCAAGAATGAACACGGCGATGTGCTGGCACAGTCTGATAAAATTACGGGCTTGTGGAAGGACTCATATTATGCGGAAAGTGAGGAGTTCTTTGGCGATGCTATGCCTCTGGGGATAATTGCATGGAATAATGAAACAGGAAAAACAATTGAAATAAAAGACATTATACTTAAGGAAATAGAAACAGAAACGCCTAAGCCTGAGGATTCGATTATTTTGGTTGATAATATGGATTTTACGGGGTGTAGTACAGTGGCTGATGCGCGCCGCCTGGGGCTTGTAATAAATAACAGTGAAAATGTGAGTATATCCTCTGCTTATGAAGGTGATTCGCTGAGTCCGTCTTTGTGTATCAACCGTGCCGATAACGGGGTGAATTTAACAACATTTTCAGCCGGCGCTTATGAAGGCGTATACAACATCTCTTATTGGATTTATACGGAAGGGGTAGATACACATTTTATTGTTGACGCACCGATGAAGATGAACGGATTTGAAGATGGCAGTCTGATGCTGCTGGAGGTTCGTGATAATTTGGCTTCTGTAAATCCGAATTTTGGCGACGGACAACGCGGAATGACCATTGCACCTATCAGGGATAAAGCGTGGTATCGTTTTGAACATATTATTGATGTGAATACAAGAATGGTAACTACTAAGGCTTTTGATGCGAACAACTCTCCGATTGGAAATGTTATAAACCGTAAATTTACAAATATGACAGCTGATTATTCATCAGAACTAATAGATCATTTTTCGGGTATTCGATTTAGAAATTGGAAAGATATCGGCACCCTTATTGATAATATTTCAATCAGGCGTGAGTTTATAGCTCCGAAGCTTACGGAGGAAAATATTTCATTTATTACGGCTGACGGAACGGAAGTCGGATATACGAATGAGATTAGCCCGGCAGTTAAAAGTATAGCTTTGGATTTTGGCACGTCAATTACAGACAAATCGGCAAAGAGCGGAATACATCTGACAAAAGCGGACGGGACAGAGGTTTTGTTTACAGGTGAAAAAGACAAAACAAAATATTTAATGAATTTTGAACATTTATTAGAGCCTAATCAGACATATACGCTGACTGTTGAGAATATAGAAAACGGAATTGGTACACAAATAAGCGAAAATCTGAGCAGTACGTTTATTACAGGGAACGGCGGTATCTCTGCAAGGATTTCTTCAATTTGCGAGAATGGTACAGCTTTGGGGGATACGACTCCGATTGCAGACGGTCAGTTGACAGTGAATATAGAATACATCAACTCATTGCTGACGGAGCAAAATATA
>CASFSH010000153.1 GCA_949297205.1 uncultured Bacillota bacterium
CAATCTGTTTTCTGCTACTTTGGGAACATATACAACAGATTTTTCAAGTTCTTCTTCAAACAGAATTCATAACATCACTCTTGCGTCTGATTCCATTGACGGTACAATATTAATGCCGGGAGATACTTTTTCTTACAATCAGACAATTGGAAATCCATCATTGAAAAACGGATATAAAGTTGCGTCCGTATTTGAAAACGGGAAAACAACAGAAGGAGTGGGCGGAGGTGTTTGTCAGGTAAGCTCAACACTGTACAGTGCCGTACTTTATGCGGATCTTACCGTTACGGAAAGACACAATCATTCTTTGACCGTTGCATATGTGCCAAGAGGACAGGATGCCACCGTTGCATACGGATCTCTTGACTTTAAGTTTAAAAACAGCACCGATTATCCTATAAAAGTATCATCAAAAGTCAGCGGGAAAAAAATAACCGTATCATTGATAGGCGGAAAATATGCGGATAACAGAAAGGTAGAATTGTCACATAAGCTTGTGTCAACAATTGCACCTACCGAAAATGTAACGGAGGACAGCACACTTCCTGCCGGAACAAGAAAGGTTGTTTCAACAGGTAAAAACGGTTATATAGTTGATACCTATAAAACGGTATATAAAAACGGTGAAAAAGACAGTTCGAAAAAAATTACAAGGAGCACATATAAAATGACTCCTGCAGAAGTATTGGTAGGCACCGGACAAAGCGAGACTGCCGCACCTCCTGCTGCAACAGATAATGTTATAACCGATGTGGGTTCGATAATTGACGTACCTGAAAATCAAAATGACGGTTCACAGTCGGGAAGTACGGGAAATAGTAATGTTCAAAGCCCTGAACCGCAAGATCCCGAAGCGGTAGATTCATCTGCGGAGAATGCCGGAAATTAGGATTATATCCTTTCACAAAAAGCTGCATAATAAATGTGGCTTTTTTGCGGTATATAAATTGCTGCCCAATAATACCCAATGATGAAAAAGATTAAATTTATATTAATTATATCAAAATAATATTGATTTTGGTATGGATGTTTGGTATAATAAAATATCCTGAAACAGCTATGTATACAAAAAAATATTTGAAGAGAGGAGTGTAAGTATTATGGACAATGAAATTAAATTGAACGGTTCCGGTGATATTCATGAACGGCATTTACAGCGTCAGATGCACAGAAAACGTGTAATGAAAAGAAGAAGAATTATTTTCTATTCTGTTGTTGCAATTATTGTTCTGTCAATTATACTTTTTTTCACACCTCTTTTTAATATAAAACAGATAGATATTACCGGAAATGTGAGAATAGAAACGCCTCAGATTAAGCAGGCAATAGGAAGTGTGGAGGAGGAAAATTTATTTCGTTTAAACACAAAGAAAATTGCCGAAAATATTGAATTGCTCCCCTACGTTAACAGTGTAAAAATAGAGAAAAAAATTTTTCCTGTGGGATTAAAAGTCGAAATTCAGGAATGTGAACCGGTTTGTTATGTAATGTATGGCGAACAGTATGCCATACTTGACAAAAACTTAAAGGTTCTTGAAATCAGTGATACCGCATTTGAAAATCTTTCCAATATAATCGGAATTTCGGTGACATCGGTATCGGAAGGCTCTGTAATTACCACGGATGATCCGGAAAAGCTTGAAGAAGTCATACAATGTATTAATTATATAACGGATCAGGGTATTGTACAAAGTATAGGTAACATTGATTTTACGGATATGTCAAACATAACCTTTAATTATGAAAACAGATTGGATGTAATATGCGGAAGCACGCTTGATTTTTCAAAAAAGATAAGTATGTTTAAAAAGGCTCTTACTTCAACAAAATTAACCGATAATTCCAGAGGAACGATAGATCTTTCAGTGTCCGGTAAAGCTATCTATACTCCATAAAAAGTTCTTTACTTAACAAAGATGAATATTTGTAATTTAAAAACAAAATCAAAATAGTAGGCTAAGACATGGGCGTTGTGTTAAACAGCCCATGTTTTTTATGTGTACTTTAATTATAAAAAATATCGAATTACTTGATTTAGTTTTTCATAAATAGTATAATAAGTGTGAACAATAGATAATATAAATGATATGATATAAATAAAGAAAGAGGTGTACCCAACATGACTGATAATCAAAAAGTATATGTATGCATAGATTTAAAGTCTTTTTATGCCTCTGTGGAATGTGTTGAGCGGGGATTGGACGCAATGAAAACCAATCTTGTGGTGGCGGATGCTTCCAGAACGGAAAAAACAATATGTCTTGCCGTTTCGCCGTCGTTAAAAGCATACGGAATATCCGGAAGAGCAAGATTGTTTGAGGTTGTTCAAAAAGTAAAAGAGATAAACATTAAAAGGCAGAATATGGTATCCGGCGGTATATTAAAGGGTGAATCTTACGATGATGATGAACTGAAAAGAAATCACAGCCTTGCATTGTCATATATTACAGCACCGCCGAGAATGGCATATTATATGGAGTACAGTACCAGAATTTACAATATTTACCTTAAATATGTTGCGCGTGAAGATATACATGTTTATTCTATAGATGAAGTGTTTATTGATATAACAAGATACTTGCGCAGCAACAAGATGACGGAACGGGAATTTACAATGATGATATTAAAAGATGTTCTGCATACAACGGGAATAACCGCCACTGCCGGATTGGGAACTAATATGTACCTTGCAAAGGTTGCTATGGATATTGTTGCAAAACACGCAGAACCTGACAGCGAGGGTGTGAGAATTGCCGGTCTGGATGAAATGAGTTACAGAAAAAAATTATGGAATCACAGACCTCTCACAGATTTTTGGAGAATAGGCAGGGGTTATTCAAAGAAACTGGAAGCTGCGGGACTATACACAATGGGAGATATTGCAAAATGTTCTGTGGGAAAGGATAACGAATATTACAACGAAGATTTATTATATAAAATGTTCGGGATAAATGCGGAATTGCTGATAGATCATGCATGGGGTTGGGAACCGTGTACAATTGCGCACATAAAGGCATATAAACCGGAAACAAGAAGTATATGTTCGGGACAGGTTCTTCAATCTGCCTATGATTATGAAAAAACAAGATTGATAGTTCGTGAAATGACAGAATTGCTTGCACTTGATCTTGTGGATAAAAAAATGGTTGCCGATCAAATGATACTGACCCTGGGATATGACGCTCAAAACATTAATAATCCGAAAAACGGTGTAAAATATCAGGGAACCGTAACAACCGATTTTTACGGAAGAAAAATACCCAAACACGCACACGGTTCAATAAATCTGGAAAAACCCACATCTTCCACAAAACTTATTATGAATGCGGTGATGGAGCTTTATGAACGTATTGCGGATAAGAATCTGCTTGTAAGACGTGTAAGCATAACCGCCAATAATATTATGGATGAAAGAAAAGTAAAAAGAAAAAAAGAGTATACACAGCTCGATTTATTCACCGATTATGACAAATTAAAAGAAGAAGAGGAACGGCAAAGAGAAGAACTGCAAAAAGAAAGAAATTTACAGGAAGCAATAATTAAAATTAAAAAACAATATGGTAAAAATGCAGTTTTAAAGGGCATGAATTTGCAGGAGGGCGCAACAACAAAAGAACGAAATAACCAAATCGGAGGACATAAAGCATAATTGTCAAAAAATAACGGAGGTAAAAATGAAGTCTGACACATATGAAGATATAATAAACCTTGAACATCATGTTTCAAAAAAACATCCTCAAATGGATATAATTGACCGTGCGGCACAATTTGCGCCGTTTTCGGCTCTTACGGGATATGATGAAGCGGTAAAGGAAGCGGCAAGAAGAACACAGGATAAAGTTGATATAAGCGAAAGTCTTATTGAAAATCTTAACATGAAAATACAGATACTTTTGTGTATGAAAGACGAATATCCGGAAGTTACCGTTATATATTTCAGGCCGGATGAGAAAAAATCCGGAGGAATGTATTTAAGCGAATGCGGAAAAATTATCAAAATAGACCTATATAATCGTATCATTATCATGGAAAATAAAACAGAAATACCTATTGATATGATAGTTGAAATTGATTCGGAGATATTTGATATATATAATATTTAAGAATAGTGAGAAAATGGCGGCGTGTCATGCCTGTTATTGTATTATAAACAGGCAGACCGTTGTTTTATTTTCTCAGGGCGCCATACCGGCGGCAGAATG
>CASFSH010000154.1 GCA_949297205.1 uncultured Bacillota bacterium
ATAAAAATTTTGAAAAGCATAATTTTACAAATAATAAAAAATAAATGAGAAAAAGTATTGACATTTGAGAATAAATTTGTTAAAATATATAACGTTGTAAAGCAAAACAACTTTACAAGGATGGCGGTGATGTTTAATGAGCAAGGATTTAACTATAAGTGTATTAATGGATTTTTATGGTGACTTGCTTACCGAAAAACAGCGTGACACGTTGGATTTATATTATAATAAAGATTATTCTCTTGCAGAAATTGCAGAAGATCTTGATATTTCACGACAGGGAGTACGTGACTTTATAAAACGCGGAGAAAAACAGCTCCATGATTTTGAAAATGTACTTAAAATGGAGGAAAGATTTAATTTGATAACAAAAGAAGCAGAAGATATAGAACTTTTGATAAATCAAATTAATTCTGTTAATGTTATTGAAAAAAAGACTAAAATCTTAGAAAAATTAGAAAAAATAAAAAAAGCATTGTAGTAAAACACAGAAATTAAATCAGGCGGTGAAATTATGGCGTTTGAAAATCTGGGAGAAAAACTTTCCGATGTTTTTAAAAAACTAAAAGGAAAAGGTAAACTTACAGAAAAAGATATAAAAGAAGCAATGAGAGAAGTTAAGCTTGCTTTATTGGAAGCAGATGTTAACTTTAAAGTTGTAAAAAATTTTATAAGCAGAGTGTCTGAAAAAGCGGTAGGACAAGAAATTCTTGAATCTCTTACTCCGGCACAGCAGCTTATAAAGGTTGTCAGAGATGAGCTTGTGGAGCTTATGGGCAATGAAAATGAAAGATTGGAGTTTTCAAAAGAACCGCCGTCGGTATTTATGATGTGTGGTTTGCAGGGAGCGGGAAAAACAACTGCTTGCGGAAAACTTGCACTTCATATAAGGAAAACCATGGGAAAACGTCCTTTAATGGTTGCTTGTGATGTTTACAGACCGGCAGCAATAAAACAGTTACAGGTACTGGGTGCACAGATAGATATTCCCGTATTTACAATAGACGGAGAAAAAGATCCGGCCGTAATTGCAAAAAAAGCTGTTGAACATGCAAAAGTGCACGGAAATGATCCCGTTATCCTCGATACCGCCGGAAGACTTCATATTGATGAAGTCCTTATGGAGGAACTTGTCAGAATTAAAGAAACAACAATACCGGATGAAATACTTTTGGTAATTGATGCAATGATAGGACAAGACGCTGTAAATGTTGCAGAACATTTTAATACCAATCTTGATATAACAGGTGTTATTTTATCAAAGCTTGATGGTGATACAAGAGGCGGTGCGGCACTTTCGGTAAAGGAAGTAACGGGCAAATCCATTAAATTTGCATCGGTTGGTGAAAAACTTTCCGATTTGGAACCTTTTTATCCTGACAGAATGGCGGGAAGAATACTCGGTATGGGCGATGTTATGACTCTTATTGACAAAGCTCAGGATGCCATTGATGAAAAGGAAGCCAGAGAACTTGAAGAAAAGATAAAAAAACAGACTTTTGATCTTGAAGACTTTTTAAATCAGCTTCAGCAGATAAAAAAACTCGGGTCTATTACTCAAATAATGAAAATGCTCCCCGGAGTTGACAAAAAGATGCTTGATGCAGTTGATGAACAAGGCTCGGAGAAAAAGCTTATTCATATTGAAGCAATAATAAAATCAATGACACCGCAGGAACGTCAGAAGCCGCAGATAATAGGTGCAAGCAGAAAAGTAAGAATTGCAAAGGGAAGCGGAACAAGAGTTCAGGATGTAAATGAATTGTTGAAGCAATTTGACTCAATGAAGCAGATGATGAAACAATTTTCAAGCCCTAAACAGCAGAGAATGATGAAGAAAATGAAAAAGCTGTCGGGTAAATTTCAGTGATATTGGAACCGTATAACGGTTTTACAATATATATTTTATAAATTAATTCGGAGGTGAATAAAATGTCAGTTAAAATAAGATTAAGAAGAATGGGTGCAAAAAAAGCTCCGTTTTATAGAGTTGTTGTTGCAGATTCAAGATATCCGAGAGATGGTAGATTTATCGAAGAAATCGGAACATACAATCCATTAACAGATCCTGCAACAGTAGATATAGATGCAGATCTTGCAAAAAAATGGATTGGAAACGGTGCACAGCCTACAGATACAGTTAAGGCTCTTTTGAAAAAGCAAGGTATTCTTTAAGGAGTGTTGACCATGAAAGAAATTTTAATTACTATAGCTCAAGCACTGGTAAATCACCCGGAAGATGTAACAGTTACGGAAGTGCCGGGTGAAGACTCAGTAACATTGGAGCTGAGAGTAAACCCTGAGGATATGGGTAAGGTTATTGGGAAGCAGGGCAGAATTGCCAAGGCTATCCGGACCGTTGTAAAGGCGGCTGCAAGTCGTGAGGACAAGCATGTTGTCGTTGAAATCATGTAATTAAAGTAAGTGTCTGAAACGGCACTTATTTTTTTGTGTTTTTATGTTAATATAAATTTGTTTAAGAATATTATTAATAAAACAGCAAGATAGTTTTAAAGAAATGGAAAATAAAACAGCACAGCCATTTTAATATGACTGTGCCTGATATAATATAAGTAATAGCAAATATTATTACGGTTGTTTACCTATATATGCGAGAATACCACCGTCAACATAAAGTACATGACCGTTAACAAAATCTGAAGCGTCGGAAGCAAGGAAAACAGCAGGACCCATTAAATCTTCCGGAGTACCCCAACGTGCAGCCGGTGTTTTTGCAATAATAAACTGATCAAACGGATGACGTGATCCGTCAGGCTGAATTTCTCTTAATGGCGCTGTCTGAGGAGTTGCAATATATCCTGGGCCGATACCGTTACACTGAATATTATGTTCTCCGTATTCTGAACAAATATTTCTTGTAAGCATTTTCAAACCGCCCTTTGCTGCAGCGTAAGCTGAAACGGTTTCACGTCCGAGTTCACTCATCATTGAGCATATATTAATGATTTTCCCGTGTCCTTTTTTAATCATTCCCGGGATAACGGCTTTTGATACAATAAACGGTGCATTCAAATCCACATCAATAACCTGTCTGAATTCTTCGGCAGTCATATCGCACATTGGAATTCTTTTGATAATACCTGCATTGTTAACAAGTATGTCAATTGTGCCTATTTCCTTTTCGATTTTTTTAACCATGTCTTGTACCATGGCTTCATTTGTTACATCACATACATATCCTTTTGCGTCAATACCGTCATCACTGTAAGATTTAAGACCTCTGTCAACAAATTCCTGCTTAATATCGCAGAAAATAATTTTTGCACCTGCCTGGGAATATGCCTTTGCTATTGCATAACCGATACCGTATGATGCACCGGTTACAAGTGCAATTTTTCCTTCAAGACTAAACGACTTCATAATATCCATTTATCTCTGTCCCTTCTGTATAAATTTTGATAATTATTGCCATCTGTTTTAATTATAACATATTTAACTTATTTTAGCAATATCTTTTAATATATTTTGTGTTAGCCACCTGTATAAAACACTAAAATTACAAATATCAAAAATTTGTTTGTTGTGTTATATTTCATCAAGAGTACCGAAAGTATACCCGTCATTAATAAGTATTTCTATTATTTCCGGAAGAGTTTCGGCGGTAATAGATTTTGATACCGCGTCATGCATTAATATTACTACATCTTCTTTTCCTTTGGTAGTAGAACTAATTTTTTGTATAAGATAATCAGCAGTGGGGGTTTTTGATTCTGCATCACCTGAAAGAGAATTCCAATCGCAGTATCTATAACCATTTTCCTGAAGCAAGGTCTTTATTTGTTTTTTGACTTCTGCGTGAGATCCCACTTCAAATGCACCTCCAGGGAAACGTAATATTTTAGGATAGTTTTCTTTGCAGACTATACCTTTAATAATTTCTTCCGTGTGATTGATCTCATTCATAAAAGATTGAGCATCTGCATATAATTCAGTGTATTTGTGAGAATATGAATGATTTGCTAACAGATGTCCCTCATCATATATGCGTCTTGCTATTGAAGGATTTTGTTCAATAAGACTGCCGACAGCAAAAAATGTGGCTTTTATATTGTACCTTCTTAATACATCAAGAACACGAGGAGTAACAGATGTATTGGGACCGTCATCAAAAGTAAGATATGCCGTTTTTTTACCGTCATTTTTTTTTAAATCAGATAGAATATCGGTGCTTTTTTCAAGAGGCTGGGGATAAACGTATCCGTTAAATATAAATTCCATATCGATATTTGTATCTTTTTGTACAAAAAAACCCTTTACACAGAGTAAAAAAACAGTTATAATAAGAATAAATAATACTGATAAAATAATATTGTGTCTTATCTTTTTCTTTTTTTGCCTGTTACGTATATTTTGACGAAATTTGATTTCTGACGACATAAAAAACACCTCACCTTCTATATTCTCATTATACTACAAATATCTGTTTATTTCAACATAAAAATAAGATATATGGAGGTTATAATGAAAAATAATGTTATTTCATCACAAAAATTAAAACAAATGTGCAAAAGAATTAAGAATGTATTATTTTCAAAAGAAATTTTCCCTCGTATACTAATGGTTGTTTTTATATCTGTTGCTGCTGTTGGTGTGGGGATTTGGGTAGGAGAGAAGGATCAAATAAGTGAACAATCTGCATCTTCCGAAGTGATGGATTATAGTTCCATAAGCAACAAGAGTTCTGGATGGGGATTAAAAAAAGTTAAAAATTCAGAACCTGAAGTAACTGAAACACAGAAATCCGATCTTGAAGAGTATAATGCATTTTATATGGATAATTCACGTCCTAAAAAGTTATATCTTACATTTGATGAGGGATATGAAAACGGATATACATCTTCAATACTTGATACATTAAAAGAAAAACAGGTTACAGCAGCATTTTTTATTACAGGACCATATGCAAAAAATGAGGAGGAACTGGTCAGACGTATGATAGATGAAGGACATATAGTCGGAAATCATACAGTAAATCATCCCAATTTACCAAAGCTGGATTCAGCACAGGCAATGATAAAAGAATTAACGCAAATGAATGACATGGTAAAAACAATGTATGATTATGATATGAAATATATGCGTCCGCCTGAGGGAGAATATTCCAAAAGAGTACTTGCAGTAAGCAGAGATCTTGGATTCAGGACAGTTTTTTGGAGTTTTGCATATAAAGATTGGGAAGCAGATTCGCAAAAAGGAAAGGATTATGCATTCAGTCAGGTAACTGAATATCTGCATGATGGTGCGGTTTTGCTGCTTCATGCAGTTTCGGCAGACAATGCACAGGCTTTGGGAGATATTATTGATTATGCAAGACAACAGGGATATGAATTTGCATCTTTGGATGAAGTACCGTCTTCGCAGAAGAATACGTAATTTGATTGTATTTAAAAAAATAAAAGAAAAAATATTACGGAGGATAACGTGAAAAATAAGCTGCGCATCTCACCGTTTTTCGCGACTCGGAGTATACACATACACCGTCGTCCCTCAAAACGGCAATCTGCTTGCTTCTTTTCCACGTTAGGATTTGTGCCGCCGCATCTGCGGCGGAATGGAG
>CASFSH010000155.1 GCA_949297205.1 uncultured Bacillota bacterium
ATCCTCTGCCTGTACTTTTATCTCATGCCAAAAATCTTGTCTTTCATCCTTAAATGCCCAAAAACCGGCCGTTTTCAGTGCGTTTATAAATTCATCATTTACTTTCTCGCTGTCAAACTCCAAGGGTTTTTGAATCATACAGTTTCTTATGTAGTATCTGAGCTGATCCGAGGTATCAAAAAAATTGTTTTTAATGGTTCCATATTTATGGAAATAAAACTCACCTGTTTGTGAATTATAAAACTTAAATTGGGACGTATACAATTTTTTTTTGTCATCAATATATACGGGATGGAACAAATCAGATAGTCTCAAAACGTTGACCTTATCATATTTTTTCTCTTGAATAAAGCAATCCAAGCCTTCATACTCAAAATGATATTTCCCGTCTTTTTTTACCGGTTCTCTATCCATATATATATCTTCTGCCAGCACCTTATATTCTTCTTCCCCGGAGGATAGTTTCCCATACAGCACCGGAAGATTATTAATACTAATGTTAATAGTATTTTCTGTTACGTCCTCTATATATATTTTATTCTCAGTAAAATATTCTGTATTTGTTATTTCAAAAAACCACAGTGGCTTATTATTATAATCTTT
This sequence comes from uncultured Bacillota bacterium, assembly GCA_949297205.1. Taxonomy (GTDB): domain Bacteria; phylum Bacillota; class Clostridia; order UBA1381; family UBA1381; genus RGIG1988. The sequence continues at coordinate 604 of CASFSH010000155.1, forward strand.
TATTTTGCCACAAGCAGAAACTTTCCTGTCTGTGTTGGTAAAAAAAACTGTTAATAAACTACAAGCCAGCGTTGTTGACACCGGTCTTTTATCTGGTTCATTACATATTGTATTTCCGTTTCTATAGCTAAATTTAGTATCAGTAAGATAAACCGTAAATTCATTTACATTGGAAGCTGTCAATGTGGCTACTGCTTTTTCCTCATCGTTTGTATCCATATAAACACAAACCCGCAAGGTTAAAGATACTATTTCTGAAAAACCGGGATATGTTTCACTTTTTTTAACCGTTATTTTTGAATTATTGGACAAAAGTTGCCTTTCCCCGGAATCTTTTATCACTACATCTCTCATTATAATGGTTCCTGCAGGTATTTTCCACCGGTACCACTCCATGGCAAATTTCTTAAAAGTGAATAAGGATATATCCACATATTCCCTGTCCGCCTGCTTTGCCATATGTCCGATAACCTCATCTATACCAACAATACACTTTTTTTTATTTTCATCTACGCAAACAGAAAACTCCAAATCTATATTTGCATTGATTCTTACGGAATATTCACCGCCATCCTTTGTCATTTTTATATATTCTATTGTCCCATTATTTCCACCTGTTGTCCTCTCTTTTTCATTATCTGTCACAATTAACGACTTGTATTTACTGTACACTGTTTTAAAATCAATTGAAGAGGAATCGAAAATTGTATTTTCATTTATCAAAGAATCCGGAACATTTTCTTTTAAACACAGCAATCCCTTTTTCTTTCCTGTTGTACCTGTAACCGTGGCGTCGGTAACAACTTCAAGAATATTACATTCATCAATATATACTTCTTCTTCTACCGCATCTGAAATATATAAACTTGCGCGGTAAATGTTTTCATTGCTATATAATTTTTCAGTTGTCTTTATTTTATAATGTAACAGATTGCCAGAACCTTCATTTTCTTCGAATCTTGAAACATACAGTTTTACTTTTATTTTATCTGGAATAAATGTGTCTTTACCCACAGCCTCAACAGCTTTCTTGAATGATTCACCATCCAGCTCAATTATTCTTTCCGCCACTTCTTCCCCGGCATAATAAAAATAATTAATTTTGCTGTCGGCTGGCTGCTTCAGTCTGTCTTTGAGATTTTTAATCATACCGCTGTTTACGATAAGGATATCTTGTTCTGTTATTCCATCTAATTTTTTTTCCAATATATCCGGAAGGTTTTGATTTCCTGTTTGTTTCAAACTGTTTAATTTTTTAAGGCTTATTTTAAAAATATTATCTTTAATATTTTTATCTTCCGTATTCGCTTCATCCAACGGATAAAAATATTTTAAAAAAGTTCTCAGGGAATCTTGCGGCGGATAAGACTTTTCACTTTCAGATTCACAATACGTTGCATAAATTTCAGGGGTCGCCATACGGTATAATTTCTCATTACCCTCTTGCATTTCTATGATTACAATCCCTGTTACACACTCTTCTATCTTTTCTCCGTTTATTTTTACCTTTGCCCTTTCCTTTTCATTATCATATCCAACATAATGCAATACAGAATCCTCTGTTAACACTGCAAATTTATGATTATTTGAATTATATACTGATGCATCTTTGCATATTTTTAGTTTTTTGATTTGTTTATCGCAACTTACATCAGCAAGACTGATATTCTCACCGCGCATTTGGCATATAACGGAGGATGGTGAAAAAGATTCATTCTGAGATTTCTGTTCCAGGACATATTCCATTACGCCTTGTTGGTTTGCAATAGCTACTTCATCTTTGCAGCCCTTGACAATATTTTTTCCGACAATTTCTATGTCCTCACCGCTTGTCAGTTTCATTTCACTTTTTATATAAAACGGGAATATTTCGTCAAACACATCGTACTCTGCTATTGAATTTCTATCCACTTTGTCTGTGAAATCATACTTAACCTCATTTTGTTTCTTGTAAAATTTATAGTAATTTGAAGGTAAAAGATGACTGTACAGTATATAAAACACAAAAGCTTTGTTTTTTTGATCCTTTATGTTGTATTTGAATAACAAAAAATTATCTGTATCAACTTCATTTCCATGTTCCGGCAGGTAATAATCTTCCGTGATGCGTGATGCAATTACTTCCCCATCCGTTAAAATATTCCTTAAATTTTTATCCTTTATCCCTTCTGAATAAATATGTATCCCTGAATGCACTTCATTTGCTGTTTTTGATATAAAAAAACAAACATCGGAATTTAATCTCTCGGAATTTTCATACAATTCTTCACTGTTAAGTCCAAACCAATATTTCATCTTCTACTCCGATATTCTGTGTTCATATAACTTGATTTTTATTTCGTTAGTTTTCTCAAGACTTAAATCAATAAGATTTACATCTATATCTCTGTATGAAATTTCCATGCTGTTTACTTTATCTTTTTCACCTTTACTAGTTTCTTCTGCCATCATTTTATTCCTTATCACTTGATTTTACCAATATTTGATACTTTGCCGGAATGAGTCCGTCATACTCTATCATACCATCTGAATTTGTTTCCCCGCTTTTGAATTTCTCTCCGTTCTTGTACACAGTAAATGGTTGTTTTGAAACAGCTTCTTCATTTGAATAAATCATTTTTATCTTTATTCTCGCACTTATTTCTACATCAGAAGCTCTTTTCGCCTTCCTGCATCTGTTTCCCGTGACTTCATAGTAGTACCGGGGTTTTTCCGTAAGATTCTCCCCGTTGTAATGGTAGATCCACTGTGCTTCAGCCTTTCCATCCTTTACCGTGGCCCCTGTCTCTGCTACCTTCTTGCCGCTCTTTTCTTCATATACGGTAAACGTTACTCCGCTTCCTTCTTCCATATCCTTTGTTTCAGCAACAAGTTTCAGCGGCTCCCCAACTAAACCTTTGCTTACCGTTTTCCCTTCTGTGTCCTTCCATTCTGCCTTTGTTATCTCCGGCCGTACC
>CASFSH010000156.1 GCA_949297205.1 uncultured Bacillota bacterium
AAAAATATAATATATAATAATAAAAAAATTAAGGAGGAATATATTATGTCTATAGTTACAGTAACAAAACAAAATTTTGAAAAAGAGGTTGTTAATTCAAATAAACCGGTTCTTATTGATTTTTGGGCAAGTTGGTGCGGCCCATGCAGAATGTTATCACCAATCATTGACGACATTGCAGACGAGAACGATGAATTTAAAGTCTGCAAAGTAAATGTAGATGAAGAATCGGAACTCGCAGGGGCATTTAAAGTTATGAGCATTCCCACACTTGCAGTTATAAAAAACGGAAAACTTGTAGGTACCAGTGTGGGTGTCAGATCAAAAGATGAAATTTTAGATATGATTGAGGAGGCTTAAAAATGAAAACATTAATTGTGGGTGGTGTTGCCGGAGGTGCTTCTGCCGCAGCAAGACTAAGAAGGCTTGATGAAAACGCTGAAATTATTATGTTTGAACGGGGAGACTATATTTCTTTTGCAAACTGCGGACTTCCTTATTATATCGGCGGTGAAATTAAAGATAAAAATATGCTTACACTTCAAACCCCACAAAGCTTCAGACAACGTTTTAACATTGATGTAAGAATAAAAAGTGAAGTAACAGGAATTAATCCGGAAAAAAATACCGTTACGGTGACAAATAACGGTATAACATATGAAGAAAACTACGACAATCTTATTTTATCAATGGGTGCAGAACCTATAAAACCAAATATTGAGGGTATAAATTCAGATAGGATATTCACCCTCAGAAATATACCAGACACATACAGAATTACAGATTTTATTATAAAAAACAAACCGCAAACCGCAGTTATTGCAGGCGGCGGCTACATTGGGGTTGAAATGGCAGAAAATCTCAAAAATTGCGGTCTTAATGTATATATTGTTGAACTTGCAGATCATTTAATTGCTCCTCTTGATTTTGATATGGCTTGTGAGGTGCAGGAATATTTGCAAAGAAACGGCATAAATGTTATCGTTAATAACGGCATTAAATCAATTAAAAGCAATGAAAAGTTAACCTGTGTTCTTGAAAACGGTGAAATTCAAACAGATATGCTGATAATGTCGGTTGGGGTAAAACCCGAAACAAAAATTGCTTCCGACTGTGGTATAAAGACCAATAACCGAGGAGCAATTATAACCGATAGAAATATGAAAACAAATATAGAAAATATATATGCTGTTGGCGATGCGGTTGAAGTAATTGATTATGTTACCGGCAATTCATCATATGTACCTCTTGCAGGTCCGGCAAACAAACAGGGCAGGATTGCTGCGGACAACATATGCGGAATTAACAGCGAGTACACAGGAACTCAGGGTTCTTCTGTATTGAAAATATTTGATATGACAGTGGCAGTTACAGGTATTAACGAAAGGGCGGCAAAAGCGGCAGGAATAAATTACGATAAAACATATACCTACAGCGCTTCTCATGCAAGTTATTATCCCGGTGCAATGAATATGTCTGTAAAAATTTTATGGGATAAAGAAAGTAAAAAATTATTGGGTGCACAGATTGTAGGTTATGAAGGCGTTGATAAGCGTATGGATGTTATTGCAACAAGTATCCGTTTTGGTGCAAAAGTAACCGACCTTGTAAATCTTGAACTGTGTTATGCCCCACCTTTTTCCAGTGCCAAAGACCCTGTAAATATGGCGGGATTTGTTGCGGAAAATGTAATTACAAACAAAGTAAAGCAATTCTTCTGGGATGATGTTGATAAACTCCCACGGGACGGCAGTGTGACTCTATTGGATGTACGGACAAATACAGAGGTTATGGGCGGAAAAATTAACGGTTTCATGCATATTCCCCTTGACAGTCTGAGAGATAATATTAATAAAATACCTAAGGATAAGCCTGTTTATGTTCATTGCCACAGCGGACTCAGAAGCTATATTGCATCAAGAATACTGACAGGCATCGGATATGACTGTTATAACCTTGCCGGTGGATACAGATTTTATCAGATTGCCGCAAAACATATAAAAACACCGGAATATATATGCACACAATGCAAATAAGAATATTACCGTAAATGTAAAATA
>CASFSH010000157.1 GCA_949297205.1 uncultured Bacillota bacterium
TTTCCCTAAAAGGATATGATCTGGAAATGGCAACTCTTCAGTATGACAATTCGGTAAGAAATCTTGAAGTTATAAAAACCGATACAAAAAATACCGTAAAAACAGATTTTTACGCCTATTTCAGCAGTGTGGAAAAACTCAATATTGCAAAAACAAACCTGGAAAATACAAAGGAAAAACTCGGATTTGCAGAAACAAGACTTGAAAACGGTCTGATAAGTCAGCTTGATTATGAATCCTTTGAACTTGCCGTTCTTAAAGCGGAAAACTCATACAACCAGGCTCAGAGAAATGTTGACCATTGTCTTGAAACAATAAAATACGACATTGACTTTCCCATAGATGAAGAACTTGAAATTACAGGAACAATGCCGGAAATTGCCGTTGAATATGTAAGCGCGGAGGAGGCTGTTGTTCTTGCCAAATCAATGTCTCAGTATATAACTCTTGAAAAAAATATTGAACTTGCCGAAAAAAGATGGGAACATGCCGAAAATTACTATTTCCCGTTTGAACACTCTTTCAGCATAGAAAAATATACCTATGAAGCCGCACAGGCAGATTACATAAACAATGTTAAAGCACTTGAACAAAACATAAAAAATGCATACATTAATCTTCTTAACCAGAAAGAAAACCTTGAATATACCGAAAAAGAACTCGAACACGCAAAAAAACTCACAGATGTTGCCTATACAAAATATGAAATGGGTATGATGACCGCAAACGAATACATTGAAACGGAGCAGAGTTATTTTACATCAATGAACAGCCTCCTTGATGCAAAGCTTGCATACAGATCTGCGGCTTTGGCATACAAGGCAACCTATACAACAGAAGAATAATATAAAATATACCGCATATTTTCCCTGTTATCCAAAACTAAAGTATAAAATATACGATTGCCTCTCATTCACAGCAAGGTTTTCCCCCGCCCCGGGGCGGCAGAATGAGGGAGTAACATGACTCATTACAGAAAGGAACATAGTATATGAATAAAAATAAGATATTTTGTATTGCCTTATCTTGCATAATTTTTCTGGGGCTGTCGGGATGCGGTAAAAAGGAAGAACCAGAACAGGCGCAAACCGACACCGCAGTAAATGTTGAGGTATATACGGCAGGAGTCGGCAATATTGCCGATGAAGTTACCTACACCGGAGAAATAAAGGCGTCTGAAAGTGTTTCGGTATCTGCAAAGGTCAGTGCAAAAGCCACCTCGGTAAAAGTCAAAGAAGGGGATTATGTTAAAGCCGGTCAGGTTCTTGCATCTCTTGACAAAACCGATTTACAGCTTTCCTACGATCAGGCGGAGGCAAGCTACAACAGTGCGCTTGCAAGTTACAACATGACAAAAAATTCAACAAACCAGAGAAACACCTCTCAGGCTCAGCAAAATGTCGAATCGGCTCAGATTGCATATGACAATGCACTCAATACCTATAACAGAGAACTTGAACTGTACAATCAAAATTCCACAGTTATTCTTGCGGAGCAAAGCTACAATGACGCAGTAAATGCTTACAACAGAGCAAAAGAACTCTACGATAACGACACAAACATAATATCTGCAAGAAATGCATATCAAACCGCATCGGACAACTATAACCGTTCCCTGCAATTATACAATCAGGGTGCAATCAGCAAAAATGACCTTGACACCGCAAAAACAACCATGGAAAATGCAAAGGCTTCCCTGGATTCTGTGGAAGCAAGCAACAAAGCTTCTGTTGATAACTCATATTCTGCCATGATTACCGCAGAAGAGAATTTAAAAAAGGCAAAAACCACCTCAAAGGCTTCTCTTGATTCGGCAAAATCCGCATTGGACAATGCAAAAAATGCATTGGATAATGCAAAGGAAAATGTTTCTCTGACTTCGGTTTCCAACGAAGAAAGCCTTAAAACCGCCGAAGCGTCTGTGGAATCCGCAAAGGCTGCACTGAATATTGCAAAAAACAATCTTAACAATACAAGCATAACCGCGCCCATATCCGGATATATTTCCACAAAAAGCATAAGCATGGGACAGATGGTTTCTCCGGGTGTTGAGCTGTTTTCAATTAAAAATTCCAATTCCGTAAACGGTGAAATAAACGTTACCGAATCCGTAATTCCCGATATTACAGCAGGTACAAAAGCGGTTGTGTCGGTTAAATCCGCCGACATATCGGATGTTGAGGGTGTAGTTACTTTAGTAAATCCCGTAAAAGACGAAAAAACAGGTATGTACACCGTTCAGGTTACAATGGAAAATCCCGATAACCTTCTTAAAGTGGGTATGTTTGCAGACATCACACTGATTACCGATTCCGCAGACGACGCAATTACTATTCCGTATGAAGCTGTAATGCAGGACGGCGAAGAACAGTATGTGTATTTGGCTGTCAATGACACTGCCCAAAAAGTTACCGTAACAACGGGAATTGAAGACGGGGATTATATACAGATTATTTCCGGTATAAATCCGGGCGATAAAGTAATTGTATCGGGTAAAGATTATCTGTCCGACGAAAATAACAAGATAAAGGTTGTATCCGAATACACAGAATAACATGAAAAATTTTCTTTTAATATATTGTATTACGGAAAGGAACAAAATTAATGAAACTGCATGAAATATCTGTAAAACGCCCAGTAGCCGTTACAATGATTGTTATGATATTTGTGGTAATAGGCGTGTATTCATTAAGTATGCTGAAGCTGGAAGCCATGCCGGATATGGATC
>CASFSH010000158.1 GCA_949297205.1 uncultured Bacillota bacterium
AAAAGAACTAAATTTGATATTTTTTCAAGTTTAATTATTGTTGTATTGGTAATTGCAGTATTAGGTTTAGGTTCATGGGCAATTTATTCAAAATATGCTTCACAGCAAACTGGTGTAGTTGATGACTCAAACGTTGTGACAAATGATAATCAAACAACACAAGTGCCTACTATAGCTGAAGCAGCTGCTGAAGCCGGAATGACAACTGAAGAATATCTTGCAGAATATGGTCTTGATTCAAGAGATGATATTACAGGCGATACAGAATTAACAATGGCTATTGAGTATATGACTCTTGCAAATTATGCAAAATTGTCAGGTATGGATGTCGCTGAATTTAGAGAAATGAACGGAATTGATGATAGTTTTTCCGACGATACAACAATGGGTGAAATTTCAGCTGCAATGATGGAATCTTCAAATCAGCAGACAACCGAAGAAACAACAGGAACTGAAGAAACAGATACCACTGCTTCTGATAGTGAAACAGAAACAGCAGAAAATAATGAGACTACTGAGACAGAATAAAATTTTAGTGGTAATATAAGTAACTATCCTTATATTGATAATACGGAGGATTTATGAAAGAAAGAAAATATCCGTTATATACAGGTGGAGAAGAAATATTTAATTCGGTGTCACACGGAATAGGAGTTTTATTAAGCATTGCAGCTTTGGTCTTGTTGATTGTTTTCGCGGTAATCAGAAGTAATGGCTATGGATTGGCAAGTGCTATTGTATACGGGATATCTCTCATTATAATGTATTCTATGTCAATGGTTTACCATATTGTACAAAATGAAAAAGCTAAAAGTGTACTTCGTATTTTTGATCATTGTTCAATTTTTATTCTTATTTCAGGAACATATACGCCTTATTTGCTTTTATGCATGGAAAATGCTAAAAGATGGACTTTTTTCGGTGTAATATGGGGAATAACGATATTGGGTATAATATTAAATGCTGTTAATCTTGAAAAATTCAGAAAAATTTCTTTAACCTTATATATACTTATGGGATGGGCAATTGTTTTTTCGATTAGGGATATTATAATAAATGTGGAATTACCCGGAGTGGTATTGTTGATAGCCGGAGGAGTTGTTTATACTGCTGGTGTCATATTTTATGTTTTAAAAAAATATAGATATATGCATTCTGTCTGGCATTTATTTGTATTAGGCGGAAGTATATGTCATTATTTTTCAATATTGTTATATGTTATAAAATAACAAATATAACAAACAGAAAGGAATATTAAAATGGATGAAAAAAATTTGAATCAAGAAAATGAAGAAATCAATGAACAATCTGAAGAACTTTCTGAGGAAGTAACGGAAGAAATTGCAGAAGATCCCACTATAGATTCGGAAACTGAATCGGAAATTGAAGAAACTGTTACTGAGTCACAGGAAGATAGTGAGGTAGAAGAAAGTATTACAGAAGAAAATGTGACAGATGAAGAAGAAATACAAGATTATGATGATGAATATGATTTTTCTGATCAAAGAACAGAATATAGTTCATCTGAAGAACAGCCGGAAACAGGATTTGTGTATGAAGGTGATATGCCTGAGGCTGAGGAGAAACCGAAAAAATCTTCTTTACCGATAATTATTGTTATTATTCTTGTTATTCTTGCTTTGATTGTGGGAACAGCCATTGTAATGGTTCGAGACAAAAATACAAATAATTTATCGTCATTATTTAATAAAAATCCCTATAATCCTATGAATTACCCATCAATAGAAGGTAGTACAATAGGTGATATTGCAGAAATGTACGGCGTTGAGTTATCTGAGTTTTTGAGTGTATATGGATTACCAGCAGATATGCCTGCCGATACTCCAAGTTATAGTTCTGAATTTTATATCCCATGTGAGATTTTTGCTCAGATGAACGGATATGAAAACTTTGAAGCATTGAAAACTGCTGTAAATATCCCTGATGAAACAACTGTTTCAGAACCAAAAACATTCTTTGACAAAATCAAATCAATTTTTAGTAAAGAAGAACCTCAGCCCATTACAGGTGATACATACTGGGGTATTGCTCTTGATGAAATGACATTGGGAAGCTATGTGGGCGAAGAAAATATTGGAGAGTTTAAAGAACAGTTTGGCCTTGGTGATGATATTAATGTGGAAACAAAATATAAAGAAGTAAGACCGGTAGTTGAGGATTATATCCGTACCACACTACAGGAACAGGCAGCACAAATGGAAAATAGCGCAGAAGAAAATGCAGATGAAACATCTGAAACAGAGATAACTGATTCAGCAGATACTGAGGAATCATCAGATAATACTGAATCTGATGCAAATACAAAAGAATAAATTATAATAGATGACTAATCTGTGTAATAAAGTTAAAAAAAATAATATGAAACTGTTGCAAATGAGCATTTATTGATGCTTATTTGCACAGTTTTTTTTACTGTATAGGAAATTGCATTTTTTGAAAAAGTATGATATAATAGAAAACAAGTCAAAAATGACATAACAAAAGAGGTAGTGCAAAACCTCGTATAATGTTATTAAATTTTTGATTTATCTGTTAATTAAAAGTTGATATATTGTGGTTTTGTAAAGGTAGTTAAAATATTAAGAAAAATTACTCCAAGATTTAAATTTTTCAAAAAACGGAGTGGCGTCAAGGCAAATTTTAAAAAGAGTCATTTTATGACCACACTTGCACAAGAGAGGGTAAAAATGAAATGACAGGAAAATAGACGTTCTCCATGAATTGAGAAAAATATGGAAACGTCTTTTTCTTTTGGAATAAACAAACGTAATTTATTCTCACGTTTATGATGTTTGGTATAAATGCCGTAATAACGAATCATTTTAAAGTGTTTTTCAGGAATATGAATAATTAACTTTTTGATGAAATCAACAGCAGAAACTGTTTAGATAATTAGTTCATTATCTTCGTGGCGTATGAGGATTCCATTGAAGAGTGCGCCCGAAGGTGTGAAGAACAGAAACGAATCCGGGAGCGGTCTTTTCTGAAAAATATTCTTAATTCTTCAAGAATAGTAAAAACACAGTGTATGTGTGAAGTGTGGATATGCTTAAAAGAACGTAGCGGTGGAACGTTTTCGGGAGTAGAGGTTGCCGCAAGAGGTACAAAATCGGCGTCTGTATCTGTCAGGAGAAAGCATAAATCGAGAACAATGTTCGCAAATGTAAAAAGCATACCACCTTTTGTAGTCACCACAATGAATCATTTTATCCACATTTTCAATCACAGTATCTCTGATTTTAATATTAGAACTAAGAAGTTTGTGAAAATGGTCTGAAAAAATCTTTCGTAAAATACTTATAAGTATATTATACTACAGAAATATATAAAAGAAAAGCCTACCCCTCAAGATTAAGGGGCAGGGGTGTTGATGTGCGAGTCATCGCACTTTTTTATTTAAAAGCATTTAAATTAGTAAAAAATATTTTATTACAAATTGGAATTTTTAAAATCTTAAAATGTTTTACATATCAAAAATTGTATATTGATCCGATTCGGGAATATCATCAAGACAGTGAAATTGTTGCATGGTTTCAATATTTGTACGTGTAGCGGTGGTACGTTTTTTAAGATCTTCAATAGTTTTAAAAGGTTCTATTTCACGTGCTTCCTGTATGCTTCTTGCCACATTTTCACCAAGTCCGGGAATTGCATTTAATGGCGGACGAATACCCTCTTCACACGGAATAAAATTCACTGCATGGGATTTATATAAATCTATTGGTGTAAATTTCAGTCCTCTTGAATACATTTCAATACATATTTCAAGAATAGGTATAACATTTTCTTCTTTTTGGGATATTGTATTGTTTTTCTTTTTTTCTATTAAATCATTCATTGCCTGTTTTGCAACTTCCAAACCAAGTGCCATTGTTGATGCGTCAAAATCATCTGCACGGACGCTGAAATATGCAATATAAAATGCCTGTGGATAGTGAACCTTATAATATGCCACTCTGAAAGCCATTGTTACATATGCAACGGCATGGGCTTTAGGAAACATATATTTTATTTTTTTACACGAATCTATATACCATTCCGGAACATTTGCTGCAATCATTGCTTCTTCATCTTCAGGTTTTAGTCCTTTTCCTTTTCTTACACTTTCCATTATTTTAAAGGAATGGCCTGCTTCAACGCCCATTGAAATTAAATACAACATAATATCATCACGGGTACAGATAGCATGAGACAGATCACATATACCTTGCTGGATCAATGTCTGCGCATTATTCAGCCACACATCAGTTCCATGGGACAGCCCGGAAATTCTTACAAGCTCAGAAAATGTTTTTGGCTTAGTATCTTCAAGCATTTGACGAACAAATTTTGTGCCAAATTCGGGAACACCATACGTACCCAGAGAGGTACCTATATCACATCCGTCAAGTATTTTCAATGCTTTGTTTGATGTAAACAAACTTAATGTTTCCTCATCGTCAAGAGGAATAGTTTGAGGATCAAGTCCGGTTAAATCCTGAAGCATTTTAATAACCGTGGGGTCATCATGACCAAGCTCATCAAGTTTTAACAGATTTTGATCTATTGAGTGATAATCAAAGTGTGTTGTAATTATTTCGGAATTTGGATCATCAGCCGGATGTTGAACGGGGCAAAATTCATGAATATCATTTTTATGAGGTACAACAATTATTCCACCAGGATGCTGGCCGCTTGTCCTTTTAACACCTACACATCCTGCAGCAAGTCTGTTCATTTCTGCATTACGGATTTTTAATCCCTTTTCTTCAGCATATTTTTTTACGTAACCAAAAGCTGTTTTTTCAGCTACCGTTCCGATTGTTCCTGCTCTGAATACAAATCCTTCACCAAAATATGTTTCTGTATATTTATGTATAACAGGCTGATATGATCCTGAAAAATTAAGATCTATATCAGGTTCTTTATCGCCTTTAAAGCCAAGGAAAGTTTCAAAAGGAATATCATGACCGTCCTTTTTGTATTTTGTACCACACTTGGGACATATTTTGTCAGGCAAATCACAGCCTGACATACCTGTTTCATTCCCTATAAACTCAACATTTTTGCAATTCGGACATATATAATGACAGGGAAGAGAGTTAACCTCTGTAATATCCGATAAAAAGGCGACAAAGGAAGAGCCCACAGAACCTCTTGAGCCTACAAGGTACCCGTCGCTTAGGGATTTTCTTACAAGCTCCTGAGCTATTTTATACATAACGGAAAATCCGTAAGTTGTAATTGAGTGAAGCTCTTTATCAAGTCGTTCCTTAACTAAAGAGGGAAGATTTTCACCGTAGATGGAACGTGCTTTTTTGAAGGAATCGTTTATAATACCTTCCTGTGCACCGTCAATTTCCGGTGGACACTTCGTAGGAGGTATAGGCCGTACATCTTCTATCATATCTGCAATAAGATTTGTATTTGTTACTACAACTTCATATGCTTTTTCTTCTCCGAGGTAGGAAAATTCTTCAAGCATTTCTTCTGTTGTACGAAGGAATAATGGCGCCTGTTCATCCGCGTCTTTGAAACCTTTGTAATACATGAGTATTTTTCTGAAATTAGCTCCTTCGGGATCAAGAAAATGGACATCGCAGGTGGCGCATACCGGCTTATTATATTTTTCGCCCAATTGTACTATTTTTCTGTTAAGGTTCTGCAAATCTTCGTCGGTGTTTATATCGGGATGATCTTCATCTTTTTTCATATAAGCATTGTTTCCGATAGGCTGAATTTCAAGATAGTCATAAAATTCCGCTATTTCACGGATTTTATCTTCACTGCTGTTTTCAACAACCGCACGAAAAAGTTCACCTGCCTCGCATGCAGAACCTATAATTAGTCCGTTTCTTTTCTGGGCAAGCAAAGATTTAGGTATTCTCGGCGTCCTGTAATAATATTTCAGTTGAGATGCTGTTACCATTTCGTATAAGTTTCTTACTCCGGTTGTGTTTTTTGCAAGAATAATTATGTGATAAGCTTTATTTTTTTTCACTGCCTGAGAAAGATCAAAAGAAGTGTTAAGATCGTTAATTTCAGTAATGGATAAAGTTTTTAACTCGTCAAGCATTTTTAAAAATATATCAGCAGTTGCACGTGCATCATCAACAGCTCTGTGATGATTTTCAAGAATAATATTCAGATGCTTTGTCAATGTATTTAATCTGTGATTGTTTAAAGAAGGATAAAGACACCTCGCAAGCATAAGTGTGTCAAGTATTGAATAATCAAAATTTAGTTTACACTCATCAGCAATTTTGCGTATAAAACCCGTATCAAATTGAGCATTATGAGCAACAAGTATGGAATTTTCGGAAAAATTCAGAAAATTAGTAACGGCTTGTTGTTGGTCAGGTGCATTTTTTACCATATTATCTGTTATGCCGGTTAATTCCTGAATATTTTTAGGTATAGGCATTCCGGGATTAACAAAAGTTGAAAAATAATCTATTATTTCTCCGTTTTCAATTTTAACAGCACCAATTTCAGTAATTCCGCATGTATCTTTATTCAGTCCCGTCGTTTCTATATCAAAGACTACAAATGAGCTGTCCAATTTTCCGCCTTTTTGGTTATATACTATTTTAAGGCTGTCATCAATAAGATACCCCTCAACTCCGTACAATACTTTAATTTTTTTGTTCAGGTCAGAGGCTTTCATGGCATCTGGAAAGGATTGTACTACACCATGGTCTGTCAGTGCAATAGCCTTATGTCCCCATGATATGGCACGGTTTATAAGATCTTTTGCAGAAGAAACTCCGTCCATTGCAGACATTTGAGTATGCATATGCAATTCTACGCGTTTTGTTTCGGCATTATCCATTCGTTTCGGAGGTGACGGACTCTCAGCTATTGCGTTTGCCGATACTATAACCTCTTTATCAAAATCGCTGTATTGAGCTTTTCCACGGACTGTTACATATAACCCTTTTTTCAGTCTTTCGGAAACGGTTTTAATACTTTCCTGCTTTTTTTCGTTCTTTTCAATAAATAACTGTGCAGTAATTGAATCCTGATAATCGGTAATATCAAATTTTGCAATAAAAAATTCTTTTTCTGTTTTTTTGCTTTTTATTTCTTTGCACTCTACCCTTGTGACTTCGCCGTAAAAACAAACAAACCCCGAATCTTCTGTTATGTATGAAATAGGAGTTAAATAATCACGTATTGGTCTTCCGTATATCATTTCTTTTATTATGGATTTTTTTTTCTCAAAAGAAATATTTTCATCTGGGTTATCCAGCGTGCGCAGAGAACGTGCTATTTGTTCCTGAAATTCTTTGTTGTATTGATACGCATTTGCCCATATTTTTTCTTGCATTATATCTTCATGTGTTTTTATCAGAACGGAATTAAGATGGAATTTTTCCCTGATTTCGTTTTCAAGCCTATCCAATTCCTGATTTGTTACAGTGCAATCAAGAACGATTTCCATGCTTTTTTTCTCTTTTGAAAGCTTAATATTGTCTACACCGCTGTTTCCGGCACAAGATATGCCGGGGAAAACAGCATTTAATCTCGGCTTCATTTAGTATCCTCATTTCTATGTCAGTAATAATCATAATTATATCATATATAATTTTACCACCGTAAAGTTTTTGTGTCAATAAAAAATTATGATTATATTTTGTCTGAAATCAGAAAAATGAGGGTGTATCCATATTTATAATAAAATATTTTTTACGTTTTTTAATATGATTTTTTAATTTTATTATCCAATATATAATTACTGAAGCTGATAAAATCATACACAGAAACATCAGAACATTTTTAATTTTGTCTGTAATGGGAGTTGACTTAATATTTTTTTCTTGTTTTCGTAAATCACTTGATTTTGATATGTTTTTATTATATATTTCCGAATTATTTTTTTTCGTAATATTATTTGATTTGTTTTCGTTCGGCTTTGATTGATGTGAATTGTTTTCTTTATTATCTGCGTTGGGTTGCGTCATTGTACTGAATGGTATAGACAGCCATTGTATTTCATTTGAATTTGTGATTCCGTATATCCCTCCGCATAAAATTAAAACAGAAACTATTATTGATGTTATTTTTGAAAAAGATTTGCGGTAAATATGTAATCCTATATGTATTCCTAAAAGTAATACCGATAAACCTCCTGCAAACATATGTCCTATTTTAAATATGATATTATTAGATGAAATAAAGGTAAATTCTTTTAAAAATTCTTATAAAATAATATTTTGATACAGGTATTCCGCAAAGCATATCATTGATACATATACTTTTGGTATAATTCATTTTCACATATTCCATAACCTGACCCACATATTGGTCCGGCTTTGTATGATGGTCAGAAACCTCATTTTTAAGAGAATCTTTCAGCAGGATAGAATAAATAGAGTGGATTCTTTGGGATATTTCCGAAGCATTTATTAAAGATGTATCATTTGCAGATATTAATATTTCCTGTATATTTTTTTGTATTTCATATCTGTATTTTATTTCTATCGGGAAAATATTTTCCGGATACAAAAGCTTAAGTAATTTATGTACATTATTTCCGGAAAAATGCATCCACATAAATTCCCATATCTGAGAATGAGAAAAATATTCATGTGGTTTGTGACAGTCTATTATTACCATATTGCCGGGAGAAAGGCATATTTTTGTGTTATTTTCAATTACAATGCCTTCTCCCGATATTGTATAAAACATAAGATAACTGTCGTGGTAATTCCTTTTTACTTTATAATTTTGGTTTGTATAAAAATGTCCTATTTCTGTCATATAAAACGGCATACAAAGAGAGGATTCTGTTGGAGTTACAGAAAGCCATTGTGATTTTTTGTTTATATCGTCTTTACAATATACGTCCATAATTATAAACACCTCAGCTATAATTGAAGCATAAAAAAATTATTATTTCAAGCAAAGGTAAATATTTTATTTATAAATGGCAAATTAATAAAAATATTTCTTGATTTTAACGAAATAATATGATACTCTATAATTAAGGAAATTTCAGTATAACATTTTACATTGATTGGAGGATAATAATAATGCAGCACGAAAAATCATGCGGTGCAGTTGTTTATAAAACAAATGCCGGTAAAACAGATTATCTAATAATATTGAATAGAAAGGGAAATGTAAAAGGACATTGGGGATTCCCTAAAGGGCATGTTGAGGATAATGAAACAGAAGTTGAGACGGCAAAACGTGAGATTTTTGAAGAAGTAGGAATAAAACTTGAAATAGATGATAAATTTAAATATGTAAAAAATTATATGCCTAAGCCAAATGTTGAAAAGGAAGCAGTCTATTTTGTTGCTGAAGCAAAAAATGTTAATACAGTACTACAGGAAAGTGAAATTGCAGATTATAAATGGTGCTGTTATAAAGAAGCACTGGATATTTTGACATATGACAGTGATATTCTTGAAGCAGCAAACAAATATATAATGGCAAGAAAAGATATATAAAATTAATAACTCCGCAATATCAAGGTTTTTAACCTTATGATGCTGCGGAGTTTTTTTACATTATGTTTTTGATTTGAGTTTTGATTTTTAATCCGATTATAACAGCAAGAAAACTTTTTATTATATCAAACGGAATAAAAGGATAAACACAGGCACTAAGAGCTGCAGTCCACCCTATAGATGTAATAAATACATATTGTATTGTTCCGAGTATATAACATACAGCAATGCTTATTATGCTAAATAAAAAAAGAATAACCTGATTTTTTATATTGTTTTCTTTTATTTTGTCAGAAACAATTCCGACTATTAATGCCATAAATATATAAGATATAATATATCCGCCTGTTGGACCTGCAAGTATTTGAACCCCACCCTTTATTCCGCTGAAAACAGGGATTCCCAATGCTCCTATTAAAATGTATACCGCAACTGCAGTAACGGATTTTTTTGCACCGGCGATGACAGCCGACAATAATACTGCAAAAACAGAAAGAGTAATGGGAACAACATTAATTTGAAATGTTATAATTGATAAAACAGAAATGATTGCTGCAAGGATTGCAATGTGTGTTATTTCTTTGGTATTTAGTTTCATAGTTTTCCTCCGTATTAAATTACTTGAAAATGAACAGTAATATTATATCAGAAAAAAACACATTGTCAACTTATATTTATAAAAAAGGTTTACAATCATCTGTGGATTTTTTTAATTCCTTACGAGGAGATGTTCCGGTTTCTTTTACATACATCTTATAAAAATTGGAGTAATTGCCAAATCCGGCTTCAATACATGCTTCAGTTAAAGACATATCTGTAGAACATAATTCTCTTACAAGCATAAGCCTTTTATGTGTAATATATTTGTTTATTGTATACCCTGTATTTTTTTTAAACATTCTGCATAAATAACTTTTATTTATGTAAAACTGATCAGCTATTTTTTCAAGAGATAGATTTGAAGTCAGATTATCGTTTATATATAATATTATATTTTTAATAAACTTATTGTTATTTTCATTTAATATTGTTTTTTTACTGCATTTATTAAGAATATATAAAAGCTCAATCATTGCACTTACGGCTATAATTGAATTACAACCTTCATCGGATATATATAATTCAAGTCTATTAACGGTACTGAGAAAATAAGTATTTTTTGTTATGTCATAAGGAATCAGGTTATTTACCCCTAAAGGTCTTGAATATATTAAATCTGCATATTCAACGCAATTATTTTTTTCGAAAAAATCAGCTGGAATGGTAATGACAATTCTTTCATATTCTGTATCGGATAAATGAACTATTTTATGCATTTCAAAATTTGATGCAATAACAGTATCAAAAGGCTTTAATTTGTATGTGGATCCCTCAACTCTGAATTCGGCATCACCACGAATAAAAATTAAAATTTCTATCATATCTCTGTGATTGTGGAGCATGAACTCTGAATTTACCGGGTGAGGAGAAATAGATCTGCGAAAGTACAGATCACGAGAAAATTCAACTTGTATTTCATTATTTTGTTCCATATTTAGCAGTCCTTTTCTTATAATAAATATATTATAACACAAAATGTCAATATTTGCAATGTTTTTGTCAATATTGAATTAGTAAATTTACAATATTTGTATTATAATTAGACTATAATAAAATGGATGGAGGATTGTTATGTCAGAATTTATTTACACGGGTTTTTCCGATGAAATTGACGAGAATATTGAAAAACAATTTGAACACTTGAATAAGCTTGGAATTAAATATTTTGAACCGAGAGGAATAAACGGAAAAAATATTTCCGATTTAAATGACGAAGAAGTTGAAGAACTTAAATTAACAATGAAAAAATATAATATAAAGGTTTCTTCAATAGGTTCACCAATAGGTAAGATAAAAATAACCGATAATTTTGAAAATCATTTAAAGGTACTGGAAAGAACAATTAAAACGGCTAAAATGCTTGATGTAAAATATATTCGTATTTTCAGTTTTTACATTCCTGAGGGAGAAGATTATAAGTTATATACAGATGAAGTAATAAAACGAATGAAGGCTATGACCGAAATTGCGGCAAACAATAACATTATTCTTCTGCATGAGAACGAAAAAGGTATTTACGGAGATATAGCAGTACGATGTGAGGAGATATTGAAAGTTGTAAATTCGCCTAATTTAAAAGCAGTTTTTGATCCTGCAAATTTTGTTCAATGTGGACAGGTTACATATCCTGAAGCATTTAACCTTTTAAGACCGTATGTTGTGTATATGCATATAAAAGACGCATTCTCAAATGGTGAAGTTGTACCCGCGGGTTACGGGGAGGGTCATGTTGCGGAAATTTTAAGAGAGTTGTATAAGGACGGATATGAGGGATTTTTAAGTCTTGAGCCGCACCTTGGAAGTTTTAAAGGACTGGAAAATCTCGAAACAGACGATCATATGCTTGAACTGGAAGGCAGTACACCGGAAAAATTTACTCTTGCATATGAAGCCTTGAAAAAAATAACAGACAATATAGTAAAGCAGTAATTATTTATTATATAAAGAGAGGAATGAAGAAAATGGAAAAGGTAAGAATGGGTATTATCGGTTTCGGTAACATGGGAACAAGCCATTGTGCAAACATTTATGCGGGAAAAATCCCTGATATGGTATTATCGGGAATATGTGATATTTCTGAGGAAAGAAGAAAAGCCGCAAAGGAAAAATATCCCGATGTTCCGGTGTTTGAAAATGCAACTCAAATGTTTGAGAGCGGAGCGGTTGATGCCGTTGAGATTGCTACATATCATTATGACCATCCGACTATTGCAATAGAAGCTTTTAAACATGGAATAAATGTTTTAACAGAAAAGCCAGCCGGAGTCTATACAAAACAAGTAATGGAAATGAATGAAGCTGCAGAAAAATCCGGATTGTTGTTTGGTATTATGTACAATCAAAGAACAAATCCGGTTTATCAGAAGGTAAAGAAAATGATTGAAGAAGGTCAGCTCGGAAACCTTAAAAGAGTTTGCTGGATTATTACCGATTGGTATAGACCACAAGCCTATCATGACAGTTCTACATGGAGGTCGACATGGAAAACAGAAGGGGGAGGAGCACTGATAAATCAGAATCCCCATCAGCTTGATTTATGGCAATGGCTTTTCGGTATGCCGTCAAGAATAATGTCCCAGGTATCTGTCGGAAAATATTATAATATTGAAGTTGAAGATGATGTAACGGCTTTTCTTGAATATGATAATGGATTGACCGGAGTATATATTACATCAACAGGTGAAGCACCCGGAACAAACAGACTTGAAATTATGGGTGATATGGGTAAGGTTGTTATTGAAAATAATGAAATAACATTTTGGCGAAATATTGAGTCGGAACGTGAATTTAATAAAACAAATACGGCAATATTCGGAAAACCTGAATGTTGGAAATGTGCAGTGCCTGCAGATAAGAGCGGCGGAGAACAGCAC
>CASFSH010000159.1 GCA_949297205.1 uncultured Bacillota bacterium
TGACGTGCAGTGGAATGCATAGTAACCTTTGCTCTTGCTTTCTCTGTTTCTAGAAAAGTAGCTTCATGAAAAAGAAGATCCACATTTTTTATTTGATCCACAATTTTAGGGCAGAACATCGTATCAGAACAATAGGCATAACTTCTTGGAGGATCGGAAGGTATTGTCAGCCTGCTGTTTGGCACTACAGTTCCATCCTCACATATGAAGTCCTCACCATTCTTGATCCTGTTAATCATGTACACCGGCACTTTATAAAAATCTATCATATCGCGGATGATATGATTAGGCAGCGGCTTTTCTCTAAACAGGAAACCACATGTGGGCATTCTGTGTTTTAAAGGTATTGTTTCCACTGTCAGCGAACGGTCATCATATATCACAGCGCGTTCTGCCGGATCAATATCATGGAATATAACTTCAAAAGGTAATCCTTTACAGAAAAAATCAAGCTGAGGTTTGAGCAGTATCTGTAAATCATGATGAGCATATATATGCAAATCGGCAGTCCTTTCTATCATACCGAAAGTAGATATCATCCCTATCAGCCCGAAACAATGATCGCCATGCAGATGTGATATAAAAATATGATTAAGTCTTGAAAATTTAAGTCTGGATCTTCGCAACTGAACCTGAGTACCTTCGCCACAGTCTATCATAAAAAGTTTCTCCCTCACATTAAGTACTTGTGAAGTAGCAGAATGACGCATTGTCGGCAATGCCGAACCGCATCCCAATATATTGAGTTCAAATTTTTCCATGACGACAAAGATAACGTCTGATACATTAAAAAAAACGAGCTGTCATTTAAGGTAAAACGCCCTGTCATTCAAGATGAAACGACAGGGCGTTTTTATTGCATTCTATCAAAAGAAGAGCCGAAAGCGGGACTCGAACCCGCGACTTACTCATTACGAATGAGTTACTCTACCAACTGAGTTATTTCGGCAATACTTCATTCCTTTCGCGACCCAAAATTACTTTTTATTTTTTTATTGACAAATGTATTTCTGTTTTTTTATTCCTGTTACGCATAATTATCACACAAATCACACATCAATATGTATATTTTTTCTAAAGATGTATTAATGAAATGCACATATTTCGTCAAAAGTATTTATCTTTGCATCCCGAATATAATATAAATAAGACTTAATATAACACATTATATATTATTAAGAGCCAGAAGATGAAAAGATATTATTCGGTTTTCAATATAGTGAAACTTCAGAAGCATGCAGAAATGCAGAAGCATTTCCAATTGCTGAAAGCGGCTTTTCATTTTTTTTATTGTGGCACATTCTTTTTTCAAATACGCAATTATTTTTTCATAATTAATGAATTGTTACCCGGAAATGCTTTTCGGCATAACCGGGATTTTTTTCGTCCGAGAGCATATACAATATACAACAATACAAATATTAGGATAAAGGTATGGAACAACTAAAGCATGAATGTGGAGTGGCTATGATACGCCTGATGAAACCACTGGAACATTATCAGCAGAAATATGGTACATGGATGTACGGACTGAACAAACTGTACCTTCTGATGGAAAAACAGCATAACCGTGGACAGGAAGCTGCAGGACTGGCTTGTGTGAAACTTCAGGCTGCACCGGGAGAAGAATATATGTTCCGCGAAAGAGGTCTGGGAGCAGGAGCTATCACTGAAATATTCGGAACAGTGCACAGTTATTTCAAGGATCTGACACCGGAGCAGATGCGTGATGCCAATTATGCCGAAAAGTGTCTTCCTTTTGCAGGCGAACTGTATATGGGACACTTAAGATATTCCACAACCGGAAAAAGCGGAATATCGTATGTACACCCGTTCCTCAGACGTAACAACTGGCGTGCTAAGAACCTCGCATTATGCGGAAATTTCAACCTTACAAATGTTGACGAAATATTTGCGTCAATCACTGCCGACGGACAGCACCCGCGCAAATATGCAGATACATATATAATGCTGGAACAGGTGGGACACCGCCTTGACCGCGAAGTGGAAAGACTTTACACAGAATGTAAAGGCGAAGGTCTGGAAGGAATGAATATCACTCATGCCATAGAAGACAGAATAGAC
>CASFSH010000160.1 GCA_949297205.1 uncultured Bacillota bacterium
AATAATAAATGCACTTGTGGTAAGTATTTTATCTGCCAACGGATCCATAAATTTGCCGAAATTGGATATCTGATTGTAATGCCTTGCAATATATCCATCTGCAGCATCTGATATTGACGCAATAATAAATACCGCCAATGCCCACATTCTGCATGTTGTATTGTCAATCAACATCAATACCATAAATACCGGAACCAAAATAATTCTAAAAATTGTTATCTTATTTGCTGTAGTCATAAATCTAATCCTCTCTGCCAACCGGCATAATTTTAGTCACCTTATTCTCATTACACGGTAAAATTTATTCTATAATTCAGTCTAACTTATATGCAGCATTATTGTTGCTATCTTAAAGAAAACCATCAGGGAAATAGCGTCAACTATTGTGGTTATAAACGGGCTTGCCATTACAGCAGGGTCAAACCCGACTCTTTTTGCAAGCATAGGCAAAGTACATCCTATTAATTTTGCAATGATAACTGTACAGATAAGAGTAAGACAGACAACCAATGCCACTATTACCGGATTCTGACCGGAAGTTATTATATCAGATCTGTCAACAATCATCATTTTTATAAAATTAGCAGCCGCAAGAGTTATTCCGCAGAATAACGCCACTCTTATCTCTTTCCATATTACCTTAAATATATCTTTCATTTCTACGTCATTAAGGGACATTCCTCTAATAATTGTTACCGAAGACTGTCCACCCGAATTACCGCCGGTATCCATAAGCATAGGAATAAACGAGGTAAGAATAACACATGATGCGAGTGCAGTTTCATACGAACTTATAATCTTACCGGTAAAGGTAGCCGAAATCATAAGAAGTAGCAGCCATGGAATCCTTTTTTTATATGTTTCAAATACTCCTGTCTGCATATATGGTTTATCGTTAGGCATAATAGCCGCCATTTTTTCAATATCTTCGGTATTTTCTTCCTGAATGACATCAATAGCATCATCAACGGTGATTATTCCCACAAGACGTTTTTCATTATCTACAACTGGCAATGCCAAAAAATCATACTTATCAAAGTTTTTTGCCGCATCCTCCTGGTCATCAAGAGTATTTACATAAATAACATTGGTTTCCATAATGTCTTCAATTATTTCAGACTGTTCTGCCAACAGTAAATCTTTAACCGAAACAAGTCCAAGCAAAACTCTGTTTTCGTCAGTAACATAACAGGTATAAATTGTTTCTTTGTCAACTCCCGTTCTCCTGATTCTTGTAAAAGCATCTTCAACCGTCATATTTTTCTTCAAGTCTACAAACTCTATCGTCATAATACTTCCGGCGCTGTACTTTGGATATTTTAATATTTCATTTATACTTGTTCTTATATTCGGATCTGTATGCCGTAAAATTCTTTTTACCACATTTGCCGGCATTTCTTCAATAATATCAACAGTATCATCAAGGTATAACTCTTCCAACACTTCCTTCAGTTCAAAATCACTGAATCCCTCTATCAGCAACTCCTGCATTTCCGAATTAAGTTCCACAAATACCTCTGCAGCCTGTTCTTTACTCAAAAGTCTGAACAAAAGCGGAAGACTTTCCTTAGGCAAATCTTCAAATATAATACCTATATCAACTGCTTCCATTCCATCAAAAAGCGTTCTGAGTTCATGATAATTTTTCTTTATTAAAAGTCCGAGAATTTTATCTTTTAATACGTTTAATTCTTCCATTTCTGATCACTCCCCGATTATTTTAAATAATTTTCATTATCAGGGCAAATTAGTACATAGAAAATCAAGCTCCCATGAATACAAATACATTGCAGAGCTTATTATATTTTCTATTCCATCGCCCGTCAGGTGCTGCACCTGTATTACTGCAATTACCTGTATCCATAGTTTCTTCACTTCCTTTCAAATTAAACTTATTAAATATTTTTAATCAAGACTTATTACATTATCACCAACATTTTCATTATCATCTCCCATTGGAATAGTCTGATGAGTATTGTTGTCCGGTTTATTAATATCTTCTCCGCCGGCATCATCACTATTTCCGTCAACAGGGAGAAAATCACCTGTTTCAACATTTTCTCCCGACGCAGGTCTGTTTTCACTTTCGTTATTTCCCGGAGATATGCTTGGTGTTTCCTCTGAATTAATTGTTGTGTGTTCACCATTACAGTATTTTTTTGGTTCTGAACCCTTTACAAAATAAGTGTTTATCCCATTACAAGATGAAGATGCCAGCAGCCCCGTTGAAGTACATACATATGCCGTTACCATTTCATCGGACGTTCGTATCTCTTCGGATGTAATATTCTCATGTATCGGCTCCATAACTTTTTGCCATAGTCTTACAGCAATAGTTTCCGATATTCCGGCTTTACTGATAGATGTTTGTGTGTCAAAGCCAAACCATACAGCGCCAACATAATTCGATGTATAGCCAACAAACCACTTATCATAGTTATTATTCGTTGTTCCTGTTTTTCCGTAAGTAGGCGCATTACTTAGTTTTGCACGTTTTCCTGTACCGTTTGAACCATTCACCACTCCATACAGCATATCTGACATAATATATGCTGTAGAAGATTCTATTACTTTCTCTTTTTCTTTTTCAGGATCATGTTCCAGCAATACTCTGTTGGCGCTGTCAAGCACTTTAGTATAAGTATAAGCCGGAATATAATATCCGTCATTTGCAAATACCGCATATGCCGATGCCATTTCTTTTACTGTTACACCTTCTGTCAGACCACCAAGTGCAAGCGGACTCAAATCCTTATCTGCGTCTACTATCGTGGATATATGAAATTTATTCTTTACATAATCAAAACTTGTATTAAGTCCTACTTGCTGCAAAACTTTTATTGCAGGAATATTTGAAGATATCTCTACCGCTTTCTTTATTGTCATTGAGCCCTTAAATCCCGAATATGAATTTTTAGGTTCCCATTCGCCTATTTTTATAGGCTCATCAACAATTTTTGTGGACGGACTTACTATTCCCTTCTCAATTGCAGGTGTATAAACAGAAAGCGGTTTTATTGATGAACCGGGCTGACGTTTTGTCTGTGTTGCTCTGTTCAGTCCCCGACTGTCTACTTTTTCACCTTTACCTCCCACTATTCCTTTTATCGCACCGGTTTTAGGATCAATTATAACCATTGCGGACTGCGCATTTTTTGCACCGCCGCTAAAATTCGAACTGTCTTCAAACACCGATTCTACTGTATTCTGAACATCATAATCCATGGTTGAATATATCTTCAATCCTCCACCGAATATCAATTGTTTCGCAAAATCTTCAGCATATCCTTTTTCTGTCTGCAAGTCTCTTATTACTTCATTTATAAGAGTATCTACAAAATATGAGTATATTTTACTTTTGTATGCTTCATGTGTTCCACTCAAACCTATATCTGCCTCTGATGCTTCATTATACTCCTCTTCGCTTATCTTTCCAAGCTCGTACATCTTTTTCAAAATAACATTTCGTCGCGCTAATGCATTTTCAGGATTGGCTAATGGATCATAATAAGTCGGTCTGTTTGTTATTCCCACTATTAAAGCTGCTTCACTTAATGTTAAATCAGCTGCACTTTTATCAAAATACATATTTGCAGCTGCTTCTATACCATATGAATTATTTCCGAAAAATACAATGTTTAAATACATTGTCAGGATTTCATCTTTGGATAATTGTTTTTCCAAAGCTACTGCCCTCATCATTTCTTTTATCTTTCTTGCAGGTGTTCTGTCTTTCTCCTGGGTAATATTTTTTATTACTTGCTGAGTTATTGTACTTCCGCCGTAAGTTGCCACACCCATACCCAACTTCTCTTTTACATAACCCAAAACCGCACCGGCAGTTCTTTTTAAATCCACTCCGTTATGTTCATAGAATCTTTCATCTTCTATCGACACCAACGCAACCTTTGCATATTCTGATATTTCATCCGAATTTACCCATATACAGTTTCCCTCACCAAATAACGTTTCGGCCTCCACTGAATTACCGTTACTATCTGTATAATAAACAATAGATGACCGTGTCAATGCAAGATTCTGTACATTCATATCTTCAATTTCCTGACTGATTGCCGCGTACATTCCTGCACCTATTCCAAGACATGCTATCATCACAACAAAAATACAAACAAAAACAGAATATACAATACTTTTGAAAATTCCTTTTTTCTTTTTCTCTGTTTTTGTTTTATTCTTATTGGTTTTATCTTTATTATTTAAATGTATAATGGAATGAAGACCATTATGCGTCTTCTTTCTGCCTCTCTTCAAAACATATCCCTCCATACAATTGCTTTTTACCCCATAATATCATATTGTATATTATAATACATTTTACTTTTTAATGCAATACTTTTCTTAAATTTTATGCCTAAATTCATTCCAATTCGTTTTATTTAAATAATATTTTTACTTTTTTATTTATAAATATTTCCATTTAATGTATATTTTTATTTTTTATGTAAATGATTATATATAAAATTATATTATTAAGGATGGAATAACAATGAAACAAAATAAATTATTTTCTTACATTATTATGAGTCTTATTTGTATTTCTTTTGGGTTTACCGGAGGATATTTTATAGGAAAATATGTGCCGAATCAAAGTAATGCTTCTTTGCAGACCCAAACACAAACTAAAAATGATACTGAGTACTCTCAACCGGTTATTCAAATTTCTCCTTCTCCCATTCCTTCTGTTTTTACACATTATTATCTTTTAAAAAATGAAAATGATGTTTTAAAGTTTTATGAAGTAAAGGGAGATGAATATATATTAATTAAAAGTATTAATATTAATTCCTCCGTTCTGCCCTCTGAAGACAGAGAAAAGCTTAAAACAGGCATAAAACTATCAGATAAAGAGGAAGGGTTTGCTCTAATTGAAGATTTTTCCAGTTAAATTCCAATAACAGCCAATAATAAAAGAAAAATGAAGTATTTTAAAGTTTTTTCAATGTATTTTAATTTTACAGTTATTTCCGCTTATATGTAAGGTTTGAAAATATATTAAAAATGACTATAATATAATTATTAGCACTCAAGGAAATAGAGTGCTAATAAGAACAGGAGGAATGTTTTATGAATATTAAACCTTTACAAGACAGAGTTGTTATTAAAATGCTTGAAGCTGAAGAAACAACCAAAAGCGGCATTATTTTGACAAGCGCTGCTCAGGAAAAGCCTCAAGTAGCAGAAGTTATTGCAATTGGCCCCGGTGGTATGGTTGACGGCAAAGAAGTTATTATGCAGGTTAAAGTCGGCGATAAAGTACTTATTTCTCAATATGCCGGAACCAAAGTAAAGCTTGACGGGGAAGAATATACAATATTAAGCCAAAATGATGTTTTGGCTGTGGTAGAATAATTTGAACGGAAAGGAACTGATAAATTATGGCTAAACAAATATTATTCGGCGAAGATGCCAGACGTGCATTGCAAAGCGGTATTAATCAACTTGCTGATACTGTAAAAATTACATTAGGTCCCAAAGGACGTAATGTTGTGTTAGATAAAAAATTCGGTGCTCCATTAATTACAAATGACGGTGTTACCATTGCCAAAGAAATAGATTTGGATGACCCATTTGAAAATATGGGCGCACAGCTTGTAAAAGAAGTTGCTACAAAAACAAATGATATTGCCGGTGACGGTACTACTACTGCAACTCTTCTGGCTCAAGCTTTGGTAAGAGAAGGAGCAAAAAATGTTACTGCCGGTGCAAACCCAATGATTGTAAGAAAGGGTATTCAAAAAGCTGTTGATGCTGCTGTTGCAGAACTTTTAAAGAAAGCAAAAAAAGTATCCGGAAAAGACGATATTGCAAGAGTTGCAGCCGTTTCTGCTGCAAATGATGAAATAGGTAACTTAATTGCGGATGCAATGGAAAAAGTTACTGCTGACGGTGTTATCACTGTAGAAGAATCAAAAACTGCTGAAACATACTCAGAAGTTGTTGAAGGTATGCAGTTTGACAGAGGTTATATTTCTCCATACATGGTTACCGATACAGATAAAATGGAAGCTGTTATTGATGACGCATATATACTTATTACAGACAAGAAAATTTCAAACATACAGGAAATTCTTCCTCTTTTAGAGCAAATTGTTCAAATGGGCAAAAAACTTGTTATTATTGCAGAAGATGTTGAAGGTGAAGCACTTGCAACTCTTATTGTAAATAAGTTAAGAGGAACTTTCGTTTGTGTTCCTGTTAAAGCTCCCGGATTCGTCGACAGAAGAAAAGCAATGCTTCAGGATATTGCAATTTTAACAGGCGGTCAGGTTATTTCCGAAGAATTAGGTCTTGATCTTAAGGAAACAACAATTGAACAATTAGGACGTGCAAAGCAAGTTAAAATTCAAAAAGAAAACACTATTATTGTTGACGGCTGCGGAAATTCCGATGAAATAAAAGCAAGAATCAACCAAATAAGAAACGAAATTGACATTTCAACTTCTGAATTTGATAAGGAAAAATTACAGGAAAGACTTGCAAAACTTTCCGGCGGTGTTGCTGTTATCAAAGTCGGTGC
>CASFSH010000161.1 GCA_949297205.1 uncultured Bacillota bacterium
CACCTGAATCAAGTCCTTTTATTTTATCCAGTTGTCCAGACTTAGCTGTAAGCATTATTATGGGGAGCTGTTTTGATAGGGGAGAAATACGCAGTTCTTTTAGTATGGAAATGCCATCTTTGTCTGGAAGCATAATATCGAGAAGAATAAGATCCGGTTTTTTTTCAGAAAGTTTCTTGAAAAAATCGGCACTGTTTTCAAAACCGCAAAAATCAAATCCGGATTGCAGCAGGGTATATTCAATAAGTTCACGTATATTAATATCATCTTCAACACAATATATTATTTGTTTCATACCCATTATTATACGAACTCCTTTCCAAAGCACCCATAAAAAATGTTGCTGTATCAATTATTTAATCATAACGATACAACAACATTATTTTAACATAAATCATTTAAAAATACAATTATTTTTTTATATTTTGTATTTATTTTTATAAAAATCATATTGTTCAAAAAATTCATTTTCCCCATCATTCTTTATATGGTTCAAATAATCATGGGATTCAAAAAGATTATTGGCAGTTCCCAGAATATATACTGCTATATTGGAACAGTGGTCTGCAACTCTTTCGTAGTTTGTAAGAATATCTGAAAGTATAAAGCCAAGCTCCACAGTACATTCACCGTTTTGAAGACGCTTTATGTGATTGTTTTTTATTTTTAGTTTTAATTTATCAATTATTTGTTCCAAAGGCTCAACCTTTTTTGCAAGTTCAATATTATTATCTTTTAAAACATTTGTTGTAATTTCAAGTATTTCACGAACTGCATTTGTAAGTGTAATTATTTCATTTTTGGCATCTTCAGAAAAATGTATTTTTTTTGAATATATTTCATATGCCGATTCCGATATATTTACTGCATGATCTGAAATTCTTTCAACATCACCGATAATATGAAGTAAAGTTGTAACCTCATGGCTGTCAGACATATTTAACTTTTTGGATGCAAGCTCTATCAAATATGCACTTATTTTGTCTTCGTATTTGTCTACTTTGCTTTCGTATTTTGTTATTTTATCATTTATGTTTTTATCATAGTTATAAAGCAGATCGGTACTCATTCTGATTGCAGACTGAGAAATACATATCATGTCATATGTTAATTCACGACATTTGTCAACAGCAAATGCAGGCATCGAAAGGAAACGGTCATCAAGAGTACTGAATGGATCGTTTTCCGTGTCATCGTCTTCACCGTTTCCTTTTATCAAGGTTACGGCAAGTTTTTCAAGCTGATTACAAAACGGCATCAAAATAACCGTGGATATTATGTTGAACAATGTGTGAACAACTGCAATATTAAGTACATTTACATATTCGGACATAAAAGAAAATGATAGTATTGAGTTAAGAAAATAGAATACAACAGATACTATCACAACACCTATTATTTTTATAAATAAACAGGAATAAGCAACACGTTTTGCATCTTTGTTACCGTTTATGGCAGAAAGAATAGGTGTAATGGTGGTTCCTATATTCTGTCCCAAAATAATAGGAATAGCTGTGGCATATGTTATTGTTCCGGTTGTTGATAAAGCTTGTAAAATGCCTACTGATGCAGAAGATGATTGTATTATTGCTGTAAGTATAAGACCGGAGAGTATACCCATTACAGGGTTTGAAAACATTACAAGTATCTGAGTAAATTTAGGGTCATCTTTTAGCCCATCCATGGCACCGCTCATTGTTTCCATACCAAACATAAGTACTGCAAATCCTATTAAAATTGTTCCTATATCACGCTTTTTGTCGGTTTTTGCAACCATTGTCATAATTATACCTATTACGGCAAGAACAGGTGTAAAGGAAGATGGTTTAAAAAGTCGTATAAAAAAACTTTCGCCGTTTATTCCGGATAAACTCAATAACCATGCTGTTACCGTAGTACCGATGTTTGCACCCATAATGATGCTTATTGTTTGTGATAGCTTCATTATGCCGGAATTTACAAATCCTACAAGCATAACGGTAGTGGCAGAAGAACTTTGTATTACGGCAGTAACACATAATCCCAATAAAAAACCTTTGATTCTGTTTGAGGTGAGTTTTTGAAGAAAGTATTCAAGTTTTCCGCCTGAAAGCTTTTTCAGACTGTCACCCATAACATTCATTCCGTATAAAAATAACGCCAATCCGCCTATTAATGTAAGTAATGAAAAGAAATCCATGGTATTTCTCCTTCGTAGTTATTTTCTATTATATTATAATCCGACATTGTAAAATCTGAAAGATATTTTGTGTAAAATTTATGTAAAATTATTAAAATAAATTTAACAATAAAAAATTATATCCTGTTTTTTAAGGATTGACATATATTTTAAATTGATATATAATATAAAAAAAGGGGTGAAATTTATGCAAAAAAGAGACATTGCTTTATATATATTTTTCAGTATTATAACTTGCGGAATTTTTTGCTTATATTGGATTGCAGTAATAAATGATGATATTAACATGGCTACATCAAGAGACGATACATCGGGTGGTATGGTTGTTTTATTTTCAATAATAACCTGCGGAATATATCAGTTATACTGGTTTTACAAAATGGGGGACAGAATAGATGGCATAAAGATGGCCAGAGGAGTAAACAGTAATTATACGGGGCTTGTATATCTTTTGCTGGGACTGTTTGGTTTCGGTATTATTTCTGTTGCTCTTATGCAGCATGAAATAAACAAGCTTCAATGAAAAGAAATTTAATAAAACTTACCAAAATATATTCATTAGTGTTTGTTTTTGGAATATGCTATGCAATTTTTTATAAGGTGACGGATATTGCAATTCCATGCGTTTTTTATGAAATTACAGGATTCAAGTGCCCATCATGCGGAGTTACAAGGATGGTTACTGCTTTGATTTTCGGAAATGTACATGAAGCATTTTTATATAACAGGCTAATGTTTGTTTTGCTTCCGTTGTTTGGAGTTTATTTTGTTAGGTTCAGTATAAGCTATATTAAAAATCAGAAAATTGTGTTATATAAATGGGATAACGTGTTGATTATATTGTTAATTATAATTTTGGTGATTTTTGGAATAGTTAGAAATATATACGGTTGGTAAAATAAAATGTAAAAAAGTTTTTGGAACAAGATAAGGTAAACAGGCAGTTTGAAAACAGGTGATATGCTTGTTTTTATGTTTTGGTTTGGCTGATTTGCGGCAGGTGTAATTAAGATGCGGTGTAAAAGCCGCATTTATTATGTTATAAAAATAAGAAAATAGGAATGAAAAAATGATGACTGAGAAAGAAAAGAAAATTGAATTATTTGAAAAAATGCCCCTGACAAAGGCTATTATGAAATTGGCAATACCTACTGTAATAAGCTCGCTTGTTATGGTAATTTATAATCTTGCAGATACATATTTTGTGGGAATGTTAAATGACCCGATACAAAATGCGGCGGTGACACTTGCAGGACCTGTTATGCTTGCTTTCAATGCAATAAACAATTTGTTCGGTGTGGGCAGTTCAAGTATGATGAGCCGTGCATTGGGCAGAGGAGATTATGAAACCGTAAAGAAAAGCTCTGCATTCGGATTTTATTGTGCTTTAATTTGCGGTATTCTATTTTCAATATTTTTTACCGTATTTAAAATTCCGTTTTTAGATATTCTTGGTGCGGATTCAAAAACATTTGAAGCGACAAGTGAGTATATGCTTTGGACGGTCACCTTTGGTGCTGCACCTGCAATTGTGAATGTTGTTATGGCATATCTTGTACGTTCCGAGGGTTTGGCTTTGCATGCAAGTATTGGCACAATGAGCGGATGTTTATTGAATATTATACTTGACCCAATTTTTATCTTGCCTTGGGGCTTTAATATGGGAGCTGCCGGAGCGGGGTTTGCTACATTTATTTCAAATTGTATTGCTTGTTTGTACTTCTTTGTTTTGCTGTATGTAAAAAGGAAAAGTACTTTTGTATGTATTAATCCTAAAATGATAAAAGTAAATCAAATGATTGTTGCCGGAATTTTTGCGGTGGGAGTGCCTGCGGCAATACAAAATTTATTGAATGTTACGGGAATGACTGTGCTGAATAATTTTAC
>CASFSH010000162.1 GCA_949297205.1 uncultured Bacillota bacterium
ATATTAAAACTGATGAAGTCACAAAAACGGATTTTCCTGTGCTGTCAATGGAGCAGGAATATGTATCAAACAAAATCAGAGAAGCATTAATGAGGAAAGAGTTCAGTGAAATTTTACTTCACGGTGTAACCGGCAGCGGAAAAACAGAGGTTTTTATGAATGCCATAAAAGCCGTTACCGACTCGGGAAAGCAAGCAATAATTCTTGTGCCCGAAATATCTTTAACACCTCAGATGCTTGAGCATTTTATTTCCAGGTTCGGAGAAAATGTTTCCGTTTATCACAGCGGATTGTCTTTAGGTGAACGTTATGACGAATGGAAAAAGATGCGTGAATCGAAAGTCAATATTGTAATAGGTGCACGTTCTGCGGTTTTTGCACCCTTTGACAATGTGGGAATAATAATTATAGATGAAGAGCATGAATCTACATACAAATCGGAAAAACCTCCGAGATATGACACAAAAGAAGTGGCGCGTTTCAGGGCAAAACAGAATAACTGTATAATGATTTTGGCATCTGCAACTCCCGATATAGGTACATATTACCGGGCGCAAAAAAAAGAAATAGGGTATCTTCAGTTAAAAACAAGAATAAATAAAAATCCTATGCCCGAAGTTAAAATTGTAGATATGAGACAGGAGCTTTCTTCGGGAAATAAGAGTATTTTTTCGGCAACTCTTTTCAGAGAAATCAAAAAAAATATTGAAAAAAAGGAACAGACAATTCTGTTTTTGAACCGCAGAGGTTTTTCTACCTTTGTTTCCTGCAGAAACTGCGGATATGTTGCGGTATGCCCGCACTGTAATATATCCTTGACATACCATAAATACAATAATACGCTTAAATGCCATTATTGTGGCTATGAAAGAAATAATTATACCGTTTGTCCCTCCTGCGGAAGTAAATATATAAGGTATTTCGGCGGAGGAACTCAAAAAGTGGAAGAGGAAGTAAAAAAATACTTTCCTTCTGCTTCAACCATTAGAATGGATAACGATACGACATCAAAACAAAATTCTCATGAAAAACTGTTAAAGGAATTTTATGAAAATAAAACAGAGATATTGATAGGTACACAGATGGTTGCCAAAGGTCTGGATTTCCCCGATGTGACGCTGGTAGGAGTAATATCGGCAGATACAATGCTTAATATTGACGATTACAGGTCGGCTGAAAGAACATTTGATATTCTTGAACAGGTAACGGGAAGAGCGGGACGTGCAAAAAAGAAAGGCAGAGCTGTAATACAGACATATTCACCTGAACATGATGCGGTGGTATTTGCTTCAAATCATAATTATATTGATTTTTACAATCATGAAATATCTTTAAGACAAGTCATGTGGTATCCGCCGTTTTGCGATATGGTATCAATTTTGTTTTCCGGACCTTTTGAATCTTCTGTTGCTCAATGTGCAAGATATTTTGCAAAAAACATTTCCGGAATAAAAGAGAAATACGGTAAAATTCAAATATTGGGACCTATACCGTCGGCTATAACAAAAATAAAAAATAAATTTAGATGGAGAATACTGATAAAATGTGAAAATGCCGATATGTTATCCGAAACACTGGTTACAGCTGCGGAAGAATGTTATAAAAATAAAAATTATGAAAATATTTCAATAGTGATAGATAAAAATCCGAATAATATGTATTGAATATGATGTGCCGTGTTTGTAAAAAATAAATGATGCGGAATGGATTTTAAAGAATTATGAAAATTTCAGGCGGTAACAGTAATTTTTATATAATTGCCGAATAAATTTTTTATATAGAAGTAATTTTATGCCGTTATGGCAACGAGCCGTTTTTGCGGCGGAATGGAGAGTTTTATGGCTATAAGAGAAATTCGGGAAAAGGGTGATGAAATTCTTTACAAGGTTTGTAAACCCGTTAAGAATTTTGATAAAAAATTAGGAATATTGTTGGACGATATGTATGAAACTATGAAAAGCAAGGACGGAGTCGGACTTGCTGCACCGCAGGTGGGAATATTAAAACGTGCGGTGGTTATAGATGTAGGCGAAGGAAAAATAGAACTTGTAAATCCGGAAATAACAGCGTCATCCGGAAGTCAGATAGGCAATGAAGGATGTTTGAGTGTTCCCGGCGTGTACGGAGAGGTTGAAAGACCCAATGAAGTTACCGTAAAAGCTCAGGACAGAAACGGTAACACCTTTGAAATAACAGGAAAGGAATTGCTTGCCCGTGCTTTTTGCCATGAATTGGAACATTTGGACGGCAAGTTATTTCTTGACAGAGTAATAAGATTTGAGGAAAGCGAATGAAAAATTTAAAGATAATGTTTATGGGAACTCCGGATATTGCCGCAGTGTGTATGAAGGCTATGATTGATAAAGGCTTGAATATCGTATGTGCAATTACGCAGCCTGACAAACCTAAGGGAAGAGGTCACAAAATGATGCCGACAGAGGTTAAGGTTTGTGCCTGTGAAAACAATATCCCGGTATATCAGCCCGAAAAAATAAAAAATAATGAACTTATGCCCCTGTTGCAGGAATATAAGCCCGATATTATTGCAGTTGTGGCTTACGGTAAAATTCTTCCTTCATATGTGTTGGATTTTCCTAAATACGGCTGTGTGAATATGCACGCCTCATTGCTTCCTAAATACAGAGGTGCTGCGCCTATACAGTGGTCTGTTATAAATGGTGAGGAATATACCGGAGTAACAACCATGCTTATGGCTGAGGGATTAGATACAGGTGATATGCTTTTACAGAAAAAAATAAAAATAGGCGAGTATGAAACCTCTGAACAGCTTTTTGACAGAATGGCTGTACTTGGAGGAGAGGTATTGTGTGAAACTATAGAGAATATAGAAAACATAAAACCCATACCGCAGAATCACAACGAATATACCTATGCACCTATGATATCAAAAGAAATGGGTAAGATTGACTGGTCAATGGGTAAAAAGAAAATATCAAAGCTTATATGCGGAATGAATTCCTGGCCTTTGGCATATACAGAATACAAAGGAGAAATTGTTAAAATAATAAGTGCAAAAATTTCCGATGAAACGCCTACGGGTGAAAACGGACAGATAATCAGACATGAAAAGGGAAAAGGATTGCTTGTAAAATGTTCCGACGGCGGAATATGGCTTGAGGTTATTCAATTCCCTGCAAAAAAGAAAATGCATGTGGATGAGTATTTGCTGGGACATACCCTGGAAATGGGCGAAATATTACAATAAAAAAGGAGTAAATTTATGTTTTACGGATTTTACTATGATCCTACGTATATTTTGGTTATATTGGCCTTTGTGCTTTCATTGATAGCTTCTTTCGGAGTACAGGCAACCTTTTCAAAATATAAAAAGGAAAAAACGTCAAGAGGTGTGACAGGTGCGGACGCCGCACGGCGCATACTTGATATGAACGGTTTATATAATATAAAAGTAGAAAGAATTGCAGGAAATTTAACAGATCATTATGACCCTTCCGCTAATGTTATAAGATTGTCCGATTCTACTTATAATGATGATTCGGTTGCGGCGGTGGGAGTTGCGGCACATGAAGCCGGTCACGCAGTACAGCACGCAGTAGGTTATGTGCCTATTAAGGTAAGAAATGCTATCTTCCCTGTTGTAAAAATAGGAACATCACTGTCAATGCCGTTGTTTTTTATCGGTCTGATCTTTCAGATGATAAATCTGGCATATTTGGGTATTATTTTATTTGCGTTGGCGCTTGTGTTCCAGGTTGTTACTCTTCCTGTGGAGATAAATGCAAGCAGAAGAGCAATCAGAATACTTGACGAAACAAATTTACTGCAGGATGATGAAATAAAACCTGCAAAAAAGGTTCTTACCGCGGCCGCTATGACATATATTGCCGCCGTTGCGTCAACAGCTTTGCAGCTGCTTCGTCTTCTTATTTTGGTAGGAGGAAGAAGGAGTGACGACTGATAATATAAAACTTGGAAATATCAGAACAATTCCGAAAATTATATCCACTGTAATTTATGTTAAAAGTTGAAGAATTATGAAAAATGCAAGAGAAAAAGCTTTACAGATTTTGTATGAAATAGAATATAACGGCGCATATTCAAATATGGCGTTAAAAAAAGCACTTAACGGTGAAAAGGATATATCGGATTTGGATAAGGCATTTATAACACGTATAGTATACGGAGTTGTAAGCTATAAACTGAATCTTGAATATATAATAGAAAACAATTCAAAAATAAAGCTGAAAAAAATATCAAAATATATAATGCTTATTTTGAAAATCGGAATTTATCAGCTTAAATATATGGGTAAAGTACCCCGGTCTGCGGCGGTAAACGAAAGCGTAAAACTTGCAAAAAGATACGGTCATGCGGCAAGTGCAGGATTTGTAAACGGGGTTTTGCGGTCGGTAATAAAAAATAAAGTTGTATACCCGGAGGATAAAATCGAAAGGCTGTCAAAAGAACTTTCATATCCTTTACAGCTTTGTACTAAATGGTGCAATGATTTTGGGTATGAATTTACAAAGGATTTGCTTGAAGCAATGAATCGGGAAGCAGAAACGACACTCAGAGTAAACAGATTAAAAACCAATCCTTGTGAGCTTGTAAAAACAAATAATAAACTGTTACTTTCCGATATATATGAGTATGCGGTAATCTCATCCGGAACAGACATTGTCTCGGATGACATATATAAAAAAGGATTTGTATATCCGCAGGATATTTCTGCAATGGCGGTTTCCGTTGTTTTGAATCCCGGATCGGGGGAAAAAGTTCTTGATCTGTGTTCCGCACCGGGAGGAAAGGCAACTCATATTGCTGAACTTATGAACAACCGCGGTACGGTTATTGCCTGTGATATACATGAACATAAAATGAAATTGATTGAAAATAATGCGAAAAGACTGGGAATCGGAATAATACAAACCAAACAGTATGACGCCTGTCAATATAATAAAGAGTTTGATTCGGCATTTGATAAAGTTCTTGTTGATGTACCCTGTACGGGGTATGGAATAATACGAAAAAAACCTGATATTAAGTGGAAAAATGAATTAATTGAAAATATTACAGGAATTTCGCAGGAAATTTTGACAAATGCAGGAAAGTATGTTAAAATAGGGGGAGAAATGGTTTTTTCTACCTGTACCATAAACAAAGAAGAAAATGAGCACAGGATTTTTGAGTTTATAAAGAATAACAAAAATTTTGAACTCACTGACTTTTATGAATTGCTGCCTGAAAAGTTAAGGCATGATACGGCAAGAAAAGGGTATGTAACATTTTATCCCAATATTGATAACACAGATGGATTTTTTATTGCAAAAGCAAAAAGGTGCAGATGATGATTGATTTAAGAAGTATGGAATATGCCGAACTTGAGGCTTTTTTAACAGAATCGGGTGAACCGAAATACAGAGCAAAACAAATTTTTTCATGGGTGATGCAAGGCGCTGAATCCTTTGATGAAATGACAAATATTTCAAAGAAAACAAAACAAATGCTTATGGAAAAATGTTTTATATCCAAGCTTTCCATTAAAGAAAAATATATCTCAAAAATTGATGGGACAATAAAATATTTATTTGCTCTTGATGACGGTAATTGTATAGAAACTGTAATTATGAGATACCATCACGGTATAACGGTTTGTATATCGTCGCAGGTGGGCTGCCGTATGGGATGCGGTTTTTGTGCGTCGACCATCGGAGGATTATATCGGAGTCTGACTGCCGGAGAAATACTTAATCAGGTTATTTACGCACAAAAAGATATAAAAGAAAGAATAAGCAATATAGTAATGATGGGAATAGGAGAACCTCTGGATAATTATGATAACGTTATAAAATTTTTACATAATGTTAATCATTCGGACGGCTTAAATATCGGATACAGGCATATATCTCTTTCAACCTGCGGAATTGTTGACAAAATTTACAAACTTGCCGATGAAAATTTACCTATTACCCTTTCGGTTTCATTACACGCACCGAACAATGAAATACGCGGCGGCATTATGCCGGTGAATCATAAATATAAAATTGAGGAACTTATTGAAGCTTGCAGAGCTTATATAAAGAAAACCACAAGAAGAATAAGTTTTGAATATTCATTAATATCGGGAGTAAATGACAGCGTGGAAAATGCGGAAGAACTTGCCAAGCTTCTTCAGGGAATGTTATGTCATATAAATCTTATTCCGGTAAACCATGTGGAGGAAAGGGAATATCATAAAAGCAAAAATTCCGATATTAAAAAGTTTCAGGAAAGACTTATACAGCTTGGAATGAATGCAACAATAAGGCGGGAATTAGGTGCGGACATCAGCGCCTCCTGCGGACAGCTCAGAAAAAAATTGCTGTAGATCTTTATAAATTATGTATTGGAATTGAGGTGAGTACAATGGAATTTGCCGCTGTGTCCGATGTAGGACTTCAGAGAAAAAACAACGAGGATAACTACTTTATATACAAAAACGAAAAACTTTACGGCGGAATGGTTGCCGATGGTATGGGCGGACATAACGCAGGTGAGGTTGCAAGCAAAATGGCTTGTGAGATAATTAAACAGTATATTATAACCAAATTTAATCCCGATATGGATTATATGGAAATTGCAGAGTTAATCCGCACGGCTTTTATTATGGCAAATCATCATATTTACGAAGCTTCATCCGCTAATGAAAATGCAGGTATGGGAACAACTGCAACCCTGGCTTTTGTATATGAAGAAAAGCTTATCATTGCTCACGTCGGAGACAGCAGATGTTACAGAATTACAGAGGATAAAATAGAACAGCTTACTCAGGATCATTCTTATGTGGGAGAACTGGTAAGAATGGGTAAAATTTCAGAGGATGACGCAAAAAGTCATCCCAATAAAAATGTAATAACGCGTGCAATAGGCACTGATAAAAATCTGAAAGTTGATATAAATGTATTAAAATATAATTATGAGGAAATATTTTTATGCAGTGACGGTTTAAGCAATATGCTTTCCGACACGCAGATAAAAGAATTTTCCAATCAGGATAATTTGGAAAAATCATTGCAGGATATGGTTGCTCTTGCAAATAAAAAGGGCGGTTTTGACAATATCACGGCAGTGGCATTCAGAAATATGAAAGGAGAAGCCGGAAAATGAACGGTGAACACTTAATCGGAATTGTTTTAAATGAAAGATATGAATTAAAGGAAATTGTGGGAAACGGAGGTATGGCAGTTGTTTATAAAGCACATGACAGACTGCTTAACCGTACCGTTGCAGTAAAAATACTTAAAGAGTCATTAAAGAATGATACTGAAATAGTAGAAAAATTTGCAGCAGAAGGCAAAGCGGCTGCAAGTCTGTCTCACAATAATATTGTATCTATTTATGATGTGGGTCAAATTGACGGTTTAAGTTTTATTGTAATGGAATATGTTGAGGGAATGACACTTAAAGAATACATAAACGAAAACAAGCCGATAAGATGGCAGACAGCTTGTGAAATTGCAATACAGATAGCATCGGCACTTTCTCATGCCCATGAACATGGAATAATTCACAGAGATATTAAGCCTCATAATATTTTAATCACAAAGGATAATGTTGTTAAAGTCGCAGATTTCGGAATTGCAAGAGCGGTAAGTTCTGAT
Source organism: uncultured Bacillota bacterium (assembly GCA_949297205.1). Lineage (GTDB taxonomy): Bacteria > Bacillota > Clostridia > UBA1381 > UBA1381 > RGIG1988. The sequence continues at coordinate 7,623 of CASFSH010000162.1, forward strand.
ACAATGGTTGCAGGAGGAACGGCTTTAGGCTCTGTTCATTATATTTCTCCCGAACAAGCCAGGGGCGGTTATGTTGACAATACCTCTGATCTGTATTCTCTGGGTGTGGTTTTATATGAGATGCTTACCGGAAATCTTCCGTTTGACGGCGATAATGCTGTGTCAATTGCTTTGAAAAAGCTTGAAGAAGAACCTATGAGTCCTAAGGTGATTAATTTGGATATTCCTCAGACTCTTGATGCAATTGTTATGAAAGCAATTTCCAAAGAACAGATTTCAAGATATAAGACTGCAGAAGAGTTTTCAAATGATTTAAAATCCTTGCTAAATGAGGACAGTATGCATATTATTGCCGCACGTCCAAAGGATGAGGAGGATGAAGAGGGCGGATATAATCTGCGTTCTCATGGTAAAAAGAAGAAAAAGACATTTAATCCTATAGTTGCATCGGTAGTATTGTTTGTTATTATTGCCGTTACGGTATTTTTGGTAATGAGAGGCGGAAGCAGAGAATATATTGTTCCCGATCTTATGAATCACACCCTTGAAGAAGCTTTGAAAATTGTAGAAGATACGGAATTTACTATTGATGAGGACGGAATTGTTTATGAAATTTCCGAAGAATATGAAGAAGGAAAAATCATGCATCAGAATCCCGGCGCTAATCAGAGTGTTAAAAAGAATAAGAAAATTCAGCTTACAATAAGTTCCGGTGCTACAGAGGGAGATATTGCAGTACCTGATGTAAGAGAAATGGATTACCAGCAAGCAAAAGAACTTTTGGAATCAAAAAATCTTAAATGTCAGATTGTAGAAGAAGAAAGTGCGGAATATGAATTAAATCAGGTAATCAGTCAATCTCCTAAATACGGAACAAAGGTAACGGAAGGATATACCGTAATTTTACATGTATGTACATCGGTTATTTCTGACGGTGAACAGGTTGAAGTTCCGAACCTCTATGGAAGTACAAGAGCGGATGCAGAAGCTGCACTTACACAGCGCGGTCTTGTGTTGGGTAATGTTAAGAAAGAAGCATCGGAGGAAGAAGTGGGAACTGTAATTTCACAAAGCCCCGTAAGCGGAACAATGGCTGATAAAAACAGCACTGTGGATATAGTTATAAGCGACGGAGACAATTCTCAGACAATGATTCCGGCTGAGTCATCCAATCCGTCAACACCGTCAGCCAATCAGACTACTCCTCCCGCACAAACACCTCATGTAACAACATCTCCTTCTCAGTCAACTCAGGAACCTGCACAAACAGAAGAAATAAAACGTAAGACTCTTACAATAAATATTCCGGACAGTGCAGATGATACAGTGCAGGTAAAGGTTATAGCAAACGGTAAAATTATTCATAATCAGGCACATTCAAAATCAGAGGGCAAGATTGATATTGTTGTTCAGTCAAGCAAGGACGCCGAAGTTGAGGTTTATATGAATGATGAATTGGTTGTAAGAAAATTAGTTGAATTTGATTAATGGTATACAAGAATTATAATAAGCTGCGTTTTTTAGCGCAGCTTATTTAGTATATAAAATAATATATGTTTGTGCATATTGGAGATTTTTGGGTAAAATTTTTCTGTAATCTTGAATAATTAGATTTTATATGATAAAATATTGAATAGATGGGGTTAATATTCAAAACTTCATAGGGGAGGTATAGTGCATGTTTTGGTGTGTTTTGTCAGGGTAAGAGTAAGGTTAGTATAAATTTATTGCTTTCCTTTTCTTGCTTTTTTTATTTAAAAATTATAGAAAGAGATGATTTTAATATGGGGAAATTAAAAAAAATCACAATGCTTATTATGGCATTGTGTATGCTTTCAGCAAATGGTTTAGCAGAAACTCAAAACACAACATTCAAAGCAACCATAAATGGTGAAAATGTGTCAGTAAAAGAGGATAATTTAACAATCAATGAGGATAATTCTAATTTGCTTGTCAATGTAATAAAATACAAAGGTGATCAACAAACAATAATGTATAGCGGAGCATTAAGCGGATATGCAGATGGAATGTATTCAGATGTTGAATTTTCTAAAATTCAGTGTTTGTTTGTTTTCGATTGGGATGGATCGGAAGATGAAGCTATATGTATTATTCCTTCATCAACGCAAGCAATATCAGATACAACAGTATCTAATACAGCTCATGATACGATTTCAGATGAAAATATTATTGTATCTCAAAATACATTGTCAACAGGGACAATACAAACAAATATATCATTGATGTATAATAATAAATACCATGAAAATGTTTTATTGCCGAATCAGACATTGACAGTACCTATTACAATTACAAATACAGGAAATGCTTCTATTGAAATATTACCGTATATTGCAATATATGATTTATCAGGTAAATTGATAGATTTAAATCAGGGTAATCTAATAGTCTCTCCTGCAAATCAGACAATATCAACAACAGTATCAAATGAGTTTAATACAGATACTGCTTGTACAGCAAAGGTTTTCTTTTGGCAAAAAAGTAATATGAAACCAATTACAGACAGTATTTATCTTACAATTCAAAATCAGGACTATTACGCTGATACATATGCCCAAACAAATAAAATTGATATTGATAAACCATTATGTGGTGTAATAAACACAGGCGAAGATGTTGATATTGTTAAATTTACTCCGACAGCCACGGGTATCTATGCATTACAACTTGATGCTTCCGTTGGTACAATATGCGGACTTTATGACAATACACAAACCTTGTTAAATTCAGTTTCAGCGGTTGAAGATAAAAATTACTTACTCTATTCTTTGACAGCAAATCAAGATTATTACATACGATTTAATGGAACAGAAAACAATAGCTATGAGATTACACCTGCACTGCCAAATGAACTTGTAACACTTACGAAAAATATAGGAACGTCAGACAATTTATTAGATAACACTGACTTTAACATATATAAATTTACTCCAACAATAACAGGTAGTTATGTGATTACAGCGGTTGACAGTTCATGCGTAACAGCAGATTTATATAATGCTTCTTTTGAAAAGATAGCTTCTGCTGATGAAACTGATACATCAGTCAGTTTTAGAATCACAAACGATATGACAGCAGATCAATCATACTATATTGTTGTATATCCGAAATCCGAATCTGTTTTAGACTCATATACAATGTATGTAGAAGAACCGTTTGCTTTAATATCGGTTGAATAATCTGAAAGGGGTGTTATTTATTATGAAAAAAAGAATAGCATTGTTATTAGCTATTTTGCTTATGTTAAATATTAACGTTGTGGTTTTTGCTGCTGAAGATGAAGAAGTAACAGAGGAAAACGCTTGTTCTACCGGTTCTTTGGAAATGGATTCTGAACAGTTATCATCTTTTTTTGACAATATTCCTATGATTGTAGATGTTAAACCAAATCAGCTATACAATGAACGATTAAATGAAGAATTAGGAATTGATGATGAAAATTTATCCGGAGGCAATTATAATATAGCTACTGATGGTGACGAAATAATTACCGATTTATATAATCTGCCTTCAATATTATCAACTAATCAAATTTCTTATCCCTCAAAAGTAGATAACAGTACAGAAACAACATTCCCTGTTATAAAAGACCAAGGATATTTAAATTCTTGTTTGGGGTGGAGCATGGCATATTATCAATTAACCAACAATGCAAATAAAATCAGAGGAACAGCAGCAAGAAATGGTTCGTCTAACATAAACTCGAGAGTATATTCGCCAAATTGGGTTTATAATTTAGGCAATTTAGGGAATAATATAAATGGAATGTATGGTGACTCCGCAGCCAATGTTTTATATACGTACGGTTGTCCTACAATAAGTCAAGTTCCGATACAAACCGAGGATTCACCTGCTACAAATTACTTGAGCTGGTATCCCACTGCTTCGATATGGGAAAATGCTTTATATAATAAATGTGATTTGTATTTCGGAACAATTAATCCCGACAAACTCGACACTCCTATTACATCTCCTAACAGTACATATTTAGATAATATAAAGAAAATTTTAGCAGATGGATATGTTGTCACAATAGAGACTTATGTTGCTCCATGGGCGGATATTTATCTTCCTATAGTTAAAACAGGGAGAACAAGTACCAATACATCAGCGTATGTATGGACGGAAGTCAGAACAGTCAAAAATGGAGGTCATGCTGTTACAATAGTTGGCTATGACGATAATTTCAAAGTGGATATTAACGGTAACGGTTCATATCAAACAGGCGAATATGGGGCATTTAAAATTGCTAATTCTTGGGGGACAGAGGTTTCGAACCATAATAATGGTTATGTTTGGCTGTCATATGATGCTCTGAATGCTGAATCATCAGTTTCCCGTTCAACCAGTTCCTACAGGACGCCGGCATTTAGAAATGATGACAGATACTATTTTATAAAACCACAGAAGGAATATAAACCTTTACTGACTGCTTCTGTCGGAATCAATACAAGATACAGAGACGAAATAAAAGTAAAATTAGGAATTGCAGATGCTGAAAATCCGGATGATTACTATGAGGAAAATATCACAAGTGCAAACTATGTTAAAGAGAGCAGTGATGAAAATTATTTTGATACAAACATTGCTTTTAGGTATGGTTGCGGAAATTATAACATGTCAGGAACAAACGGATATTCCACAGGTTATGTAACATTTGATTTTTCTTCGCTATTGAAAAATTTTGAATTAAAATATAATCATAATTATAAATTGTATATAAAATTATATGATTATTCTGATAGCGGAACTACTATAAAATCATTCATATTAAAAGACCATAATACAGGGAATACTTTTACATCCGATGAAACACCTTTATCAACGGGCAGTAATAACAGTACAATAAAAGTAAATGTTGCATATTTGAGCAGTATTAAAAGCGTGAAAAATGATAAAACTATTACATTAGCTTTTAATAGCAAATTAAATGAAGATACCGTTAATGATATGAATGTTTTTGTATCTGATAGCAACAATAATGACATTTGGATAGATTTGTCATTAAACAATACTGAAGAATTGATATATTTGGTGCCGAAAAACAGATTATATAATAATGATTTTTATACGTTAAATATTTCTACTGACTTAAAAAGTAAAGGCGGTAATCATTTAAGTATGGCTAAAAATTTTCCGTTTTATGTGCCATTTCATTAATACGAGGGGGAAACGATAATGAAGAAAATTCTTAAAATTTGTTTTTGCATATGTATTTTTATGTGTTTTAATATTTTAGCGGATGCACGAACAGATATTGATGTATACGATTTGAATGGGAAACGTTCAAATGATGCTACA
>CASFSH010000163.1 GCA_949297205.1 uncultured Bacillota bacterium
TCCATAATACTCTCTCTAATACATAAAATATTTATTCAGCATAGCATAAAAACTATGCTGAATAATACACTTCAAAAATTATTCTGTTATATTTTCATCTTCAGTTTTTGCAAAATCAGCTATACTTGTTATTTCACTGTCTGCAGGAACAACCAATATCTGTCCATCTTCAAAATATCCTTCTGAAAAATCAAATGTTTCTTCTCTTTCATCGGTAATTGTCATACCAGCAATCATTGCATCAGCCTGACCTGACTGAACTGCACCCATTGAAGCATCAAAACCTTCATTATGCATTTCATATTCAAAACCCTGATCTTTTGCGACAGCTGCTAAAATATCCATATCAATACCGATATATTCATTTGTTTCAGTATCTAAGAATTCAAACGGCGGAAAAGCATTATCAGAATAAATAACATATTTCTTTTCAGGTGTTACACCACTTTCAACTCTTTGTGCTGATTCATCTTTATACTTTTTATCACCATATCCGTATTTTTCAAGAATTGCATCATATTCACCGCTTGCCTTAATGTTTGCAAGACCTGCATTGAACATTTTTATAAGATCAGCATTTTGTCCTTTCTTTACTGCAAATCCATAAAATGCAGGGTTTTCAACGTCACCTACTGTCTTTAATGCAAGTCCCTCTTCTTTTATAGCCCAACCAATAACAGAACGATCTTCATAACATGCAGCATTTGTTCCGTTAATTACTGCCTGATACATTGTAGGGGAATCTTCATAATAAGTTACTTTAAAACCATATTGTTCTGCATATTTTTCGGTAAGTTCCGCACTCATTGTGCTTGTTTTTGCAGCAAGAGTAATCTCACTTTTATCTGTATTATTTCCACAAGAAGTCAATCCGATACACAATATTGCAGCTAATGCAACTGATAAAATTTTTTTCATAAAAATACCTCTTTCCCATATAAATATAATAATATTGTAATTATATCATGGAAAGAGGTAAAAAGCAATAGTTTTTATTCAATTTATATATTTTTTTGCCAAAAATATGCAATTATGCCGTCACAATGCTGTTTGCTTTTTGTAAATTAAGTTTTTCAACAGCAGCTTCACGCATTTTATATTTCAATATTTTTCCTGCTGCATTCATAGGAAATTCGCTTACAAAATCAACATATTTGGGAACTTTATGTTTTGCCATATGATCAAGTACATATTGTTTTATTTCAGCTTCATCGGAGGTTTCTCCTTCTTTTAATATGACACAAGCCATTATTTCTTCTCCGTAATCCTTATCCGGAACACCTATTACCTGAACATCTTTTATTTTCGGATGTGTATACAGGAAATCTTCAATTTCTTTCGGATAAATATTTTCTCCGCCTCTTATAATCATATCTTTGATTCTTCCTGTAATTTTAAAGTTTCCGTCAGGCAATCTTCGAGCAAGGTCACCGGAATGTAACCAACCGTCTGCATCAATTGCAGCCGCAGTTGCTTCAGGCATTTTATAATAACCTTTCATTATATTATATCCTCTTGCAACAAATTCTCCGTCAACGTTGTCAGGTAATTCTTCATTTGTTTCAGGATCAACAATTTTACATTCAACTCCGAATATCGGTCCTCCTACAGTATTTACTCTTGTTTCAATTGAATCTGTTGTTTTACTCATTGTTGTTGCAGGAGATGCTTCTGTCTGACCGTATGTAATACATATTTCAGGCATATGCATTTTTTCTATAACTTCCTGCATTGTTTTAATAGGACAAGGACTTCCTGCCATGATTCCGGTTCTCATATGTGAAAAATCTGTTTTATCAAAATCTTCATGTCCCAGCATTGCAATAAACATTGTAGGTACTCCGTGGAAACAGGTAATCTTTTCCTGATTAATACATTTTAATCCTTTTCTCGGTGAAAATGCAGGGATAGGCGACATTGTAACACCGTGAGTAACCGATGCTGTCATGGCAAGAACCATTCCAAAACAATGGAACATAG
>CASFSH010000164.1 GCA_949297205.1 uncultured Bacillota bacterium
GTTTAAAGAAACTTGGAGTAAACAAGAATTTAGCCCGATTGACCGCATACTGTGGAAACAGGTATCAATGGGTAGTGACTAAAACATGTGTAGTCAGAGCCATATCAAAAGAAAAACTGACCAAGAAAGGCTTAGTCAGTAGTATAGACTATTACAATAGTCGGAGACATAATTTAGGTTTGAATTGAACCGCCGTATGCCGAACGGCATGTACGGTGGTGTGAGAGGAGGGAGAAAATCCCTCCTACTCGATTTAATATGTATTCACACAAAATGAATATAAAGGGCAGTTATACATACCAATACTTATCTCGTACAGAGACAAAAGATAAGCACTGAATCGTTAAAGGTTCGGTGCTTTTTGTTGGAAAACTCTTCGCTGAATAATTGGGCATATTTTCTCTTTATATAAAATATAATACATATAGTTATTTATAACATGTACAGAAAGGGAGGATTGATACAGATGATATGGCTTGTAATTATATTATTTGCAATTGGTATTATACTGATAGTAAAAGGAGGAGATTATTTTGTCGATGCATCTGTATGGATTGCGGAAGCGTTGAATGTTCCTAAGTTTTTGGTTGGTGCAACTATAGTGAGTATTGCAACGACATTGCCCGAACTTTTAGTTTCAATCTTTGCCGCGTTGGATAAAATGCCGGATATGTCTGTAGGTAATGCTGTCGGTTCTGTTACCGCAAATGTAGGGTTAATAATGAGTATTTCTATTTTGGCTTTGCCGGGAGCAGTAAAACGGGGAGAAATGGCAATAAAAGGTTTTTTAATGCTTTTTACATCTGTATTATTATTGCTATTTTCTGTAGGAGGATATTTATCTGTAACAGAGTCAGTGATTTTGCTTATAATTTTTGTTATCTATATGGCTGACAATGTAACGGAAGCAAAAAAAATAATGGGATCGGCAAGGGATAATATTAATATATCAAAAAAAGAAATATGTGTGAATATTTTTAAATTTATTGTAGGAATTACAGCAATAGTTCTTGGAGCACAGCTTCTTGTGGACAACGGAAGTGAAATTGCACGTTTGTTTGGTGTGCCGGAAAGTATAATTGCAGTAACTCTTGTTGCAGTCGGAACCTCTCTCCCGGAGTTTGTGACTACCATAAGTGCCGTTATAAAAAAACAATCAGCTCTTTCTGTAGGTAATATTATAGGTGCAAATATTATAGATCTTACACTTATTATGCCGGTATGTTCCCTTATCTACAAAGGTAAAATACCAATATCATTACAGACGATTACTCTTGATTTGCCGGTATGTATTGGAGTAATTGCAGTTGCTGTTATTCCTGCCGTAATAACAGGTAGATTTAGGAGATGGCAGGGAATAGCAATGATTGCCGTATATATGGCATATATAGTTAAGCTGTGTATATAATTTGTGTGAAAATTGTCCCGGAATTGTTTGCAAAACAAGAAAGGGATTTTTTTAATTTGTAGGAAATTGCGTAAAACGCAATGACGGAAAATCAAAAATGCTACCTTATTCCTACGCCCGCAGGCGGAGCTTCTATCAAAAGCTTTTTTATTTTAGAATTAAGTGAAAAATTTGACTAATTATTGTTTTTGTGGTAAACTAACATTTAAAGGTAATAATACAAAATTATACGAGGTTGAATTATGATATATTATGGAAACAGAAATTATGGATGCAGATTTAAAGAGGTATTGTTTCACAATACCAGAACGGTAATAATTGAAAATGAAAAAATAAGTGTAACAATACTTGTTGACAGAGGAACGGATATTATATCTTTTAATTACAAGCCCCAAGATACGGAATTTATATGGCTTGATCCCGTAGGACTGAATATTCTTGATAAAATGAATTATACACAGTGGGACAAAGATTATTGGAAAGATAATTATTATGGCGGTTGGTTTGAGTGTTTTCCGAATGTGGGACCTTCAGGCAGATATATGAATTCGTATTTTAATGAAAATGCAGAAATTAAATATCTTCCGTTTGATATGTCTGTGGAAAAGGATACGGCAGAAGAGGTTGTATTAAAATTTTTTGCAAAATGTACGAAGACGCCGTTTGTTATAGAAAAATATATAAAGATAAAATCCAATGAACCCACTTTATTCATTAAAGAGAAAATTACAAATCTGGCAGATAAAAAATGCGGATTTCTATGGGGACATCATCCCAATGCCGGAGGCAGATTTATTGATGATGACACAATAATAGACATGCCTGACTGCACCTTATATACAATGGATGAGGATGAAAATAAAAGTGAAGTATTTAATTGGCCATATACATATTCGGAGGGAAAATGTATTGATTTAAGAAAGATTATGTCGGGCGGAGAAAATAAGACGAGTGCTTTATTTTATCTTAATAACATAAAAGAAGGATGGGGAGCTTTTCGTAATCCTAAGAAAAAACTGGGATTTGGATTTTCATGGGATATCGATATGTTTAAGTCCGGGATTTTATGGATTAAATATGATAAAAGTGAGGTACATTGTGATTATGACGGAAGAAGACTGATTACAATTTTCCCTAAAACCGCTGATGCAAACGGATTAGAGGAAGCTTCAAAAAACGGACTTCTCTCTTATCTCGGACCTCATGAATCAAAAGAAACGTGGATAAATGCAACTGTATTTAACGGAGAAAAAGAGGTAAAAACAATTGACCGGAACGCTAAAGTATTTTTTAAATAAATTTATTATTTTTTTATCCATTTTTTGTTGCAAAAAAAACAAAAATATAGTACAATTGTAGTAGGTGTTTTTTTAATTGTTTGCTGTAGGAAATACCTCATACATCACAAAAGAAAGGAATTAAGAATAAAAAATGAAAATAATTGCAGCAACTTCGAATAAAGGAAAAGTAAGAGAAATTAAAAGCATTTTTTCCGGAGAAGATTTTGAAATAATATCAATGAAAGAGGCAGGACTTGAAAGAGAAATTGAAGAAAATGGTACGACCTTTGAAGAAAATGCCCTTATAAAGGCAAGAACAATTGCACAGCTTTGTGATTGTGCTGTGCTGTCCGATGATTCAGGTCTTTGTGTAGAAGCTTTAAACGGCGCTCCGGGGATATATTCCGCACGCTACGGCGGAGAAGATACAACCTATGACGTTAAAATGAAAAAATTGCTTGATGAAATTTCAGATGCAGATAACAGAAGTGCAAAATTTGTAAGTGCCTGCGCTTTGGTGTATCCTGACGGGAGAGAACTTGTGGGAATGGGAGAGGTGCATGGAAGGATAGGATTTGAACCTAAGGGCGAAAACGGTTTCGGCTATGATCCTATTTTTATTTCCGATGAACTGAATAAAACATTTGCAGAAGCAACAGATGATGAAAAAAACAGTATCAGTCACCGTAAAAGGGCATTAATGGATTTGTATAATAAAATGAGAAATGAGGAATAAAAAATGGATTTGTTTTGTGAATATATTGTAAAGCGTAAAAAGTCACCGGTTGACTACCTTATAACTGTAGCGGGATATTTTGCTGCATTGATACTTTCTTATATTTTTCTGATGCTTAACAGTTTACTGTTTGGTTTTGGACTGCTGCTGATAGCCGCTTCATGGTATGGGGCATATATTCTTATGAAATCAAGATATGTGGAATATGAATATACTCTTACAAACAGTGAAATGGATATTGATAAGATATATGCAAAAAGAAGAAGAAAACGACTTATTTCTATAGATTTTCGCCATGTGGACATATGTGCAAAAATAGATGATCCGATTCATGCCTCGGATTTTAAAAATATAACTCCTGCTAAAGTATATGATGTTACGGGTCTCAGTGACAATGATATTTATTTTGTTGATTTTTCAAAAGACGCGTCTAAAGTAAGGGTTGTATTCCAGCCTACCGATAAAATGAAAGATGGATTAAAGCTTATAAATCCGAGGGTGATACACATAGTATGATTAGCGGTATAGGAACAGATATTGTAGAAGTGGACAGAATGAAAAAAGCCATTGAAAATACAGGTTTTCTGGAGAGATATTTTACACGGGCAGAAAATGAATATTTTATGCTGAAAAAATATAATCCTATGACAATTGCAGCTTCTTTTGCAGCGAAAGAAGCTGTTGCGAAGGCTTTTGGAACAGGATTCAGAGGTTTTAAGCTTACCGATATAGAAATTTTAAGAGATGGACTTGGTAAACCATATGTGCGTTTGTATAATAAAGTCGAAAAAATGACAGATGGTGCTAAAATTCATTTGTCATTGTCACATACAACAGATTATGCGGTGGCATTTGCAGTAATGGAAAAATAATTGCTTTGATATAAAAGAGGAGACTGCCATGAAAGTTTGTACTGCTTCACAGATGCGTGCTATAGACAAAAGTGCATGGGAATTAGGGGGTATACCGTCCATAGTACTTATGGAAAATGCCGCAATTGCCTGTGCAGAGGAAATAAAAAAGAATAATAGTATAAAGAATGTTGCAATATTCTGCGGAAAAGGAAATAACGGCGGAGATGGCTTTGCGCTTGCAAGGCATCTTTTTAACAAAGGAATAAATGTTTGCGTTTATTTGGTTTGCGGAAGTGATTTTTCCGGTGACGCACTTATAAATTTTGAAATAATATCTAAAATTGGGATAAATATAATCGAGCTTTATGATGCAGATATATCGAAATTTGAATTGAGTTTTTATGATTTGGTAATAGATGCCATTTTCGGCACCGGGATAAGGGGAGAAATAGAAGATTTAGCGTATGAAATAATAGAATTAATAAATGAAAATTGTACAAATGTTATGAGTAT
>CASFSH010000165.1 GCA_949297205.1 uncultured Bacillota bacterium
TTCATAGCATATATTGGATATTTTATTACTGTCCTGTTCAATTAATTTTTTTGCTTTTTCAATTTTGAGTTTATTAATATAATTATTAAAATTTTCTCCTGTTTTCTGTTTAAAAAAAGAACCGAAATAAGCAGGAGATAAGGCGGCAAATTTTGCAACTTCGGATATAGAGGTAATACTGGAAAAATTATTGTTTACATAATCCATTACTGAATCAAATGTATTATTATGTATGATTTTTTCGGTATCATGTGCACTGTCGGGAGAATTTATAAGAAGAGACAGTGATGAGTGAATAGATAATATATCGGCAGATACAGAAATATTAAGAAGATTGGAAAGATTTGATTTAAGAGTCGCTATGAATGATTCGACTTTTGCATCAAAATTATCAATATCTTTTTTTGAAATAATCAGAAATTCAATATTAGCTTTTGAATAAAGCAGTGTAAAAGCATAAAAGTCATCATTAAAAAAAGGCATAATACTGTCGATTGCATTATAAAGGCGAAATTCCTCATGCTGCCATTTGTTTGCTATATAATTATTGAAGTCGGATATGTGAAGATTAATAAGAGCAGCTTTTGATTTTTTTGGATCAATATCCAATTGAAGCAAAGAAAGACGTTGTGTAAATGCTTCATAATCATTTATGATGCCACAGTATAAATCAGAAAAAAGTCTTTGACAGTCAAATCTGAAATCGTCATCAATAAAGGTATTTTCAGGGGTAAAGTGATTTTTTGAAAGCTCTGCATAAAATCGTTTAAGTACATCTATAAATTCTTCTTTAATAAATGGTTTGGTTATATAACTTACTGCATTATATTCTAAAGCTTTTTTTGCGTATTCAAATTCTCTGTATGCACTCATAAATGCTATCTGTATCTGAGGGAAATTTTTCTGACAAAATTCAGCAATTGAAAATCCATCACCGTCATCCATACGTATATCGGTAATTATGGCGTCAACTTTATTCGTGCTTATATAATCCATAGCTTCTTTTGCTGATGAAAAATCTTCAGAAAGATTAAATCCGAAATCTTCATATTTTACAAAATCTCTTAATGCGTCTAATACAAATGTCTCATCATCAATTATAATAAGATTATACATTGGGTACTGTTCCTTTCGTGTAATACTTATGAAATAGATTATAGCATAAAAAAAAATAAAATGCAATATTGATAATAAGGATAAAATAAAATTCGTTAATTATTTCATCAAAATCCGAAATTTGTTCATTGAAATATTTGATAAAATGATGTAAAATAATTATAATTATTTGTTATAATTACACAATCGGATAAAGGTGAAAAAATGGGAATAAATAAAGAGATTGCGAGCAGAAAAAAAATCCCGAAAAAAAATAAGTATTCATCAGATGATATACAGCTATATACTTTGTGCATTATTCCTATGGTACTGGTATTCATTTTTAATTATCTTCCGATGGCAGGCATTATTCTGGCGTTTAAGGATTATAAATATGATAAAGGAATTCTTGGAAGCAATTGGGTAGGATTATATAATTTTAAATTTTTTTTTGAATCCAATGAATTTTTAAAGCTTACAAGAAATACGCTGTTGTTAAATGGATTGTTTATAATTGCAGGAATTGCTGCAGCATTATTGATTGCAATATTGCTTTTTTGTTTAAGAGGAAGAAAAAATATAAGAATATATCAGACGCTTATGATAACTCCCCATTTTATATCCTGGGTTGTGGTTTCTTATATGGTTTATGCATTTCTAAGTCCTCAACATGGCATTGTAAATAATATACTTGAAAATATCGGAATGGAGAAGGTGGATTGGTATAATACGCCTATGGCATGGCCTATAATTCTTACTGTGTCAGGTGTATGGAAAAATGTGGGAATGGATTGCATCATATATTATGCTGCACTAATGAATATTGATTCTGCTTTGTTTGAAGCAGCCGATGTTGATGGTGCAAATACAGTTGAAAAAATAAAAAATATTATTATTCCTGCATTAAAACCTCTTTTGACCGTACTTACTATTTTAAAGATTGGTGGAATTTTGAGATCTGATTTCGGAATGTTTTACCAGTTGACAAGAGATGTAGGGGCGTTGTATGATATTACTGATGTTATTGATACATATACATACAGAGTAATGAGTGTTATAGGAAATCTGGGTATGGGTACCGCTATAGGTCTTTTACAGTCCGGAGTGGGAATGATACTTGTTTTTTCTGCACATTATATAAGTAAAAAAATTGATTCTGAGCTGGGTTTGTTTTGAACGGAGGATTTTATGAAAAATAACAGCAAAATATTTCAGCTTGTATTAAACATTGTTTTTATATTATTTTGCTTAGTTTGTATATATCCTTTTTTGTTGATTTTAGGTATATCATTTTCGCAGGAAACAGATGTTGCGATTTATGGATACAGACTTATACCATTAAAGTTTGATGTGTCAGCATATAAATATATTTTCAGTAATCCTGTAAATATAATAAATGCATATAAAGTTACAGCAATATTTTCAACTGTTGGAACAGTTTTATCAGTTATTTTAATGTCAATGATAGCTTACCCTTTATCTAAGAAAAAACTTAAGGGAAAGGGAAAGATCTCCATCTATTTGTATTTTACTATGTTATTTGGGGGTGGGATGATTCCTACATACATATTGATTACGCAATATCTTAAATTGCAGGACACATATTGGGTATATATTCTGCCGGGACTTATAAATCCGTGGAATGTATTTATAATGAGAACTTTTTTTGCAAGATTGCCTGATGAAATTTTTGAATCTGCGAAAATTGACGGTGCATGTGAATACTATATATTTTGCAGATTTGTACTTCCCTTGTCGAAATCTGTGCTTGCAGCTGTTGCTCTTTTTATATTTTTTAGTAAATGGCAAGATTGGTATACATCTATGCTTTACGTAAATGATGATAATCTTATAAGTATTCAATATCTTTTGCAAAGAATAATGAATAGTGTAGATGTGATACAGCAGACAAACCAAGATATTGGAATAAGCAAATCAGTATCAATTACTGTGATGCCGGCAGAAACGGTAAAAATGGCAATGGCTGTTATTGCTTCGGGTCCGGCATTAATGATTTTTCCATTTTTTCAAAAGTATTTTGTAAGGGGATTGACAATAGGCTCTATAAAGAGTTAAAATAATATTGAAGAATATTAAAAAAGAGTCCGGAGGTGAGGAAAGGGAATGATCGTGAAAAACAGACAAATTGTGTCGTCAGTTCTTATTTGTACATTGGTTTTGTCGGCTGCATCATGTGTCGGGAATAATGAAAAAGATCCTGAAAGTGATGAAATTACTCTCACATGGTATGTTCCGGGAAACAAACAAAATGATATGGCAGCGGTTATGGAGGAAGCAAATAAAATTGTAGAACCGGCAATCGGTGCCAAAATTGATCTGAAAATGATTGATACTTTTGCATTTAAGGAAAAAATAAATATGATGATGGCTGCATCAGAACAATTTGATCTTGTTTTTACGGGTGCAGGAAATTCGTATTCGGAATGTGCTCAAAAAGGTGGTCTGCTGGATATTACCGATATGATTGATAAATACGCACCAAAGCTTCGTGACATAGTTACCGATTATGCTTTTAAAGAGGTAACTATTGACGGTAAAATTTACGGTATTCCAAATATGCAGATTATGGCGGGAGAAAGAGCAATTTTTGTTCAGAAAAAATATGCCGAAGAGTATGGACTCGATCCGGATTCCATACAAAAACCTGAAGATCTGGAGCCATTCCTTGCATGGGTGCATGAAAAATATCCTGATTTATATCCATATAATCCGGGACAGGGACTCGGTGTGTGGGATTGCATGAACTATACCGAACTTGAATATACAATCGGTTATTCTTATTTGGATCTAATTGACGGAGATAATAAAATAAAAGCAGTCTGGATCAGAGAAACCGAAGATGATCAACAGGCAATTAATACTCTTAGAGAATGGTACTTAAAGGGCTATATAAGACCTGATGAGTTGAGCATTACAGATGAGGCACTTGATATGAAAGCAGGTAAATATGTTGTTACTACCGGATTGTGGAAACCGGGATTTGAGGCGGAATCATACAATACAACAGGCAGGGATTATATTGCAGTAAAGTATATTCGTAATTATAGAGAAGCTAATAATATACCGGATATAACCTTTGGTGACGAAGCAAAAAATACAATGATATCGGTCAGCAGAACCTGCAAAGATCCTGAAAAGGCATTGAAATTTATTGAGTTGGTTAATACAAATGCGGAATTGTATAATTTATTGGCATTTGGAATAGAGGGAAAGCACTATACAGTGAATGATGATAATAAAATTGTTTTAAATGCCGATTCAGGATATTATCATAATGCATCTTGGAAATTCGGATGTACATACAATGCTAAAATTATGGAAGGACAGGATGAAGATGTTTGGATAGAAACAAAAAAATTGAATGATTCTGCCGCTACATCCCCTATGGGAGGCTTTACATTTGATACTAAGTCTGTGGTTAATGAGATTTCGGCAATTACAACACTTAATTCACAGTATAAAGTTATGGCTTGCGGGGCAGAGGATAAAGATGTTTATTGGGATGAATATGTTTCAAAAATGAAAACTGCCGGAATAGAAACCGTTCGTGCGGAATATGAAAGACAGATGAATGAATTTTTATCATCAAACCAATAATTTTGTAATCAACAGCCGGAGCTGTTTTGGATTAAAAAATAAAATGCCGTTAATTGCGGCGGAATGGAGGAAAAATGATGAAAAAGAGAAAAATCTTAAGTGTTGGTCTTACAGTAGCGTTAGCTGCAGGTATGATATCGCTGCCTGTAGGTACAAATGCAGCAATAAATCAAACATATTATTATGATTTTGCTGCGGAACATATTTATGTACCGTATGGTGATACGGCAATGAGAAATGGTATTGATGCGGATCATATATACGACCGTGACTCCGATGCAAATGCCGGAGATGTCGGATATATTTCGGAATACAGCATACCATCAACAGATTATATTAAAGAAGCAAAAGTAAGAATAAAAGTAAAATGGGGCTGGGAGCCATATGAAACAGAGCTCACAATTTATCCATATGCATCAGGATGGGATGAGAGAACAGTTACATATAACAATCAAACTGAAAATCTTAAGGCAATAGGATGGGATGGAAAAAACTTTGATACAAAGTTTGCTATTGTTCCTGCTGCAACCTATACATTTAATCAGGAAACAGAGATTACCAGTGATATTACCGAATACGTAAAGAGTCTGGATACAAATGAATTTGGATTGCTGTTTGATATATCAAAATCACAGACGTTTTATCAAAAAGACGCAACAGCCG
Organism: uncultured Bacillota bacterium; assembly: GCA_949297205.1. Lineage (GTDB taxonomy): Bacteria > Bacillota > Clostridia > UBA1381 > UBA1381 > RGIG1988. The sequence continues at coordinate 5,377 of CASFSH010000165.1, forward strand.
GAGGAAGCTACAGGAATTCTGCATATCTTAGTATAACATACGATGTGGAAACACTGCTGTCCGATATAAACAGCGCTACTGAAGAAACTATCGGGGATATAATTTCCGAAAACGGACAGCTTATCGGAATTAATGCTTCGGCATATAATGCGATTTATGATAAGAGCTCTGTAAACAGTGCATTGGTAGGGAAAAATTTTACAAGCTGTGAAGACGCTGCAAAGGCAGCAAACAATGCAATCGAGGAGCTTGTATTTTATGTCGGAAATGACGGGAAGATCCCGGCAATCACAAACAGGACCGGAGTTGCTTGGTCACAGGGGATAAATGAGTCAGGGTTTATTGATTACATAGATAATGCAGACCAGTTTATCATTACTGCTGACTATTCGGCATATCCGGAACAATACAGAGCTGTTTCAAGATTTAATGCCAAGGCAAATTCCGGAAGAAGACTTACAGATACATTGCTTACACAAGAAATGATAGATAAAACTAATATGAAAGCAATAGGATATATTTCAATACCGAATACACATGAATTTTACGGAGGGTATTTAAATACAACCGACAGTGTTTCATTTGGTATGAGACAATTTGAGGTTCAGAATGAATGTTTTGATAATATACAAAATTCATATTTTGAACTTGGATATGACAAAACCGGAATTTTAAATGCCGTAAATTCAGCCGACAGTGTAAGTGCTGTAAAAACTATATTAAATGAATACGGTTATATGCTTAATTCGTCAATTACCGGAAACTTTA
>CASFSH010000166.1 GCA_949297205.1 uncultured Bacillota bacterium
ATAAAATGTAATGAATACATGGTAAGAGAGTCACAATATATGATTTGCTATGTCAAATATTCCTGGGGCGGTGCATCAAAAACACTGAAATATGCACAAAAAAGAAAACTCAATATTATTAACATTAATAATGTTATTGAAAATAAATAATCTTTTTGATTTAAATTGAAGCAATGCTCCTGCTTTACTTGAAAAGGGCAGAACTTCTGACAGATTGCAACCTGTGCCAAAAGCATTAGCTCCTCATCAGACTTTTACATCATACAAAAAAAAGCAACCATTTTAACGGTTGCTCTCTGTAAAAATAACATTTAATTCTATTTTGCAACAATCTTTAACTTCTGCGGAAGTGTTGGGTCAAGCTTCACCATTGCAAGAATCCGTCTTGCAGGGCCGTCCGGCATATTTCGTCCGCACTCCCAAGCCTCAACCGTCTTTGCAGATACACCCATAAAGCCGGCAAATAATGCTTGTGTCATTCCAAGACTGTTTCTGATACTTTTAATTTCTGTTGCACCAAAATCGGGGATAGGCTCAACAGACATTGTTTTCGTTCTCGCTTTGATTTTTCCTTCGTTATATGCGATTGCCTCGTTAAGACCTTGCATAATTCCGTCATAAACTTTCAATGTGAACACCCCCTATAAACTTTGTTCAATTCTGTCAATTAATTTTTTAATGTTGTTTCGTTCTTCATCAGATAAATTATCCTTTTCATTTTTAGAATATGCAAAAATTAAATAAATAGTTTCTGCCACAACAAAATCAACATATAGAACACGGCTTGAACCACTTTTACCTCTGTTCGGCAAAGCAAAACGCATTTTTCTGAGTTTCCCGGTGCCTTTTATTACTTTTCCGATTTGTGGATTTTCTAATAATTGAGCCTGTAAACTTTGTAAATCGTTATCGTCAAGTCCCATTTCTCTCCATTGCTTATCAAAAACAGGCATCATCACAAATTTTCTTTTCAAATAGTATCACCTTATTCCAATAATATTATACCCTATTTAATAGGGTATTGTCAACTTTTATTTGAAAATTTAATAAATTTTTAAATACTAAACGGGGTCAATGGCAAAGCATCGACCCCGTATTTATTTAAATATAAAAATTACTCAATTGATTACGCATACAAAGGATGCTTTGCACAAAGTGCGGCTACCCTTGTTTTAATTTCCTCTTTTGAATTTTCAAAATCGGTTATTGTAAGTTTGATAAGTTTTGCAACTTCTTCCATATCTTCTTCAACAAAGCCTCTTGATGTGGTAGCCGGTGTACCGATTCTTATACCGCTTGTAATAAACGGACTTTGCTTATCAAAAGGTATGGCATTTTTATTTACCGTAATTCCCACTTCATCAAGCATATGTTCTGCTTCTTTTCCGGTTACTCCCATTTCTGTTAAATCAATTAATATCAAATGGTTGTCCGTTCCTCCCGAAACAAGTTTAAATCCTTCTTTTAACAGGCTGTCTGCCAGTACCTTTGCGTTTTTTACAATCTGCTGCTGATATGCTTTAAATTCGTCTGTCAGTGCTTCTTTAAAGGATAATGCCTTTGAAGCTATAACGTGCATTAACGGTCCTCCCTGAATACCCGGGAAAACAGCTTTATTGAACAATTTGCCAAGTTCTTCGTCCTTTGATAAAATCAATCCGCCCCTTGGGCCTCTTAATGTCTTATGTGTTGTTGTTGTTACAACATCTGCATAAGGAATGGGGTTGGGGTGAAGTCCTGCCGCAACAAGTCCCGCAATATGCGCCATATCAACCATGAAGTATGCTCCCACTTCCTTGGCAATCTGCGAAAATCTTTCAAAATCTATTATTCTCGGATATGCAGACGCACCTGCAAGTATAAGCTTCGGTTTACATTCTTTTGCAATTCTTTCTATTTCGTCATAATCTATAAGATTTGTGTCCTCTGTAACTCCGTAGGGTACTATATTAAAATATTTTCCCGAAATATTAACAGGGCTTCCGTGGCTTAAATGTCCGCCGTGTGCAAGATTCATTGACAATACGGTGTCCCCCGGATTCAAAAGTGCGAAGAATACAGCCATATTTGCCTGTGCTCCCGAATGCGGCTGAACATTTGCACAGTTTGCACCGAAAATCTTCTTTGCTCTTTCAATTGCAAGATTTTCCGCAACGTCCACATATTCGCATCCGCCGTAATATCTCTTTCCCGGATAACCTTCCGCATATTTATTTGTAAGCGGAGTTCCCATTGCCTCCATAACAGCCTCTGACACAAAATTTTCTGATGCTATAAGCTCGATTTTGTTTTGCTGTCTTGATAATTCACTGCTTACAGCCTCATATAATTCAGGATCAGCAGCCTTTATCTTGTTAAATTCCAACACATTTACCATTCCTTTCACATATTTTGAATACCCCACCGGATAAACTCTGTCTGTAAGAAATCTTTGCCCTCAAAAAAATAAGGACATTTTCTCCTGTTTTATATTATACAAAAAAAAACAAAATTAATCAATAGTTTTTTTCTTTTAACCGGATAAATTTATTTTTTTTTACATATTTACTATTGTTTATTGTAGATTTTTATGATATAATAAATGCAATCAGTCAGAAATTATGTCGAAAATATACAAATTGATTTTTTGGGCATTATATGACATTTTGTATTTTATTATTAAATTGGAGGAATTAAAATGAACAAAAAAAGATTAGCTGCGATATTTTTCTCAGCTGTAATGATGATTATGTCTGCAAATTCATTATATGCAGAAGAATTAACAAATTCAACCGATAGTAATGTTTCACTGCCGGCAACAATAGAAGAAGCTTTATATCCGGAACAGCTATCCAACCCAACGGTCAGTGTTGACGGAAAGTTGATAGGATTTGACGATCAGGAACCTATTATATCGGAAAACAACGATACACTTATTCCATTAAGAGGCGTTTTGGAGGCTATGGGTGCTTCCGTTGAGTGGAGAGAAGAAGACAGAAGTGTTTATGTAAAGTCACACGACAATATTACAAGACTTTTGCTGACAATTGATGATCCGGTTATGATAAAGTATACCCTTACCTCCGTTACAACCGTTGATTCGGAAGAAATTTCTCTTTCAACCGCACCAATTATAATGAATGACCGTACAATGATTCCTTTAAGAGTTGTAAGCGAAAACATGGACGCACAGGTTGACTGGGACGACGCAACACGTCACATTACAATTCAAACAAAAGAATATTTAAAATACATAAGCGACAATACTCCGGTTTCCGACGATGCCGAAACACCGGCTGTTTACAACCCCAAAGATTCTCTCCCGTATCTTTACCTTGAAGCAGACAAAACCGAAGTTAATAAGGGTGATGTAATAACAGTTGACCTGAAGCTTGCAAATTCCGATCTGATAGCAGATGAATGGTCTTTCTCAGGTCTTTCCGCAACGTTGTTCTATGATTCGACAAAACTTACCGCCGATTCGTCAAACATGATTCTTAATGATGTTGCGGCTGACCAGGTTCTTGAAGGTTCAAACCCCGACTACCGCAATGATTCCGTAAAATATGTATGCGTGGTAATGCCTAACAGCACAAATCTTGACAAAACCGTTAACGACGGAACTATTGCACGTTTCACCTTTACAGTAAATACCGATGAAGCCTTTGATATATCAATAGCAGACAGAATAACCCCAATCCGCGGATCGGATACCTATCTGCTTTTATCAAACAGCGATTTGGAATCATATTCACTTAATGACTATACCACACTGTACATTGATACAACACCTATATCCTTCAACAAATAATTAACAATTAACCCCCATACAAAACGGCTCATTCCTGTTTCGGAAATATGAGCCGTTTTTTTTACTCTTCTATTTTTTCTATACAGATGTCTCTGCAATCCTCCTGACGTATAGCAATTACCGCACCCCTTATCATAAATGCTGTGGGATCACCCAAAGGGCTTTTTCCCACACACTCTACAACAGTATCCTTTATAAGACCTATATCCATAAGTCTGCGCCGCATACTTCCGGTTGATCTGAGTTTTTTTATTATCCCGAATTCTCCGGGATGCAGAAAATCAAGTGTTGTATTTCCAGTCATAACAGTCCTCCAAATAAAATATTATTAATTAATGACTGCTGAACAATTATGAAACGCAGCCGCATGGCGGCTTACAAGCGTTTCAGAATTGTTTAGGTGCAAGGGTTTTGTGCATTTTTGCAAAAAACCTTGCACCGTGAATAAATATTTTGCCCCCAAAATATTTAT
>CASFSH010000167.1 GCA_949297205.1 uncultured Bacillota bacterium
GTTTTTTTGTGGAATGAGTTTTCATTGGAAGCAATATCTTTAGATAATGCAATAGAAAGATAAAAGAGATATAATCAAAGGTTATTATGATTGCTTGATTAATATTGTTAAAAACAAACAAATGTCTATGCATATAAAGAAAAAGGTGTGAATTTCGCACCTTTTTTATGTTATTTTGATTTTTTTCGAAAATTACAATATATTTCTTTAAACATTGAAGGGGAAATTCCTGTATTTCTTGTAAATATCTGACGCACCCCTCTCTTGTAACATTAAAAAACAATTTGCTTATGAAATTAAAATAAACATATAAAAAATCAAGGATTGTCATGAACTGATTAAAAGTATCATTTTTAAATATGATTTTATAATCAGTTCAATTATCCTTGATTTTTTGTGAATTACCGGCTAATAAAGCATGAATTTTCACTTTTTGGATTATGAAATTGATACAACTTCATATCCGGCATCTGTTACTGCTTTTGTCAGAATATCATCCGATACATTTCCCGTAAGTGTAATAACTGCCTCTTTGGCTTCAAGATTGACCTGAGCACTTACTCCATCAAGCTCATTTAAAGCCTTTTCTACACGAGCGGAACAATGGGAACATGACATTCCGTTGATTTTCATTGTTTTGGTCATAACGGACATCTCCTTTTTATTATTTATTTTTATTTTTTCCGGCTTAAAACGTGTTAACCTTAATGCATTGGAAACCACAAACAAGGAACTGATACTCATTGCAAAGGCTCCGAACATTGGACTTAACAAAATATTAAATGCAGGATAATAAACTCCGGCAGCAAGAGGGATCCCAATTACGTTATAAAAGAAAGCCCAAAAAAGATTTTCTTTTATATTTTTTACTGTGGCACGGCTTAGTTTTATAGCATTAACCACATCATACGGATCACTTTTTGTCAAAACCACATCAGCGGAATCAATGGCAATTTCTGTCCCTGCCCCGATTGCAATACCAACATCTGCACGCATAAGTGCAGGTGCATCATTTATTCCGTCCCCAATCATAACAACTTTTTTGCCGTCTGCCTGCAATTTTTGAATATGATTATCTTTATCGGCGGGAAGAACTTCGGAAATAACGCTGTCAAAGCCTGCTTCATTTTTAACAAATTCCGCAGCTTTTTTATTATCGCCGGTCAATAATACTGTTTTAATGTGCATTTTTTTCAAAGCAGCAACAGCTTTTTTTGAATTGTCTTTTAGGGTATCGCTGAGACCGGCTATTGCCGCAAGGCTGTTGTCGATGGCAAGATAAATTACTGTCTTACCTGAATTATACAGCTCTTCTGCGCTATTTGAATATTTAGTAATATCTACTTTATACTCATTCATCATTTTTGCATTTCCCGCAAGAATTTGCTTCCCCGTACAAATACATTTAATTCCCATGCCGTCAAGTTCTTCGTAATTTTCGGCATTATAAGTGTCAATGTCAAGACTGGAAACAATTGCCTGTGCAAGGGGATGTGAGGACATTTTTTCACATGAAGCAAGGTATTTTTTTGAATCATTTTCAGATACGTTTCCGCACACAATAAAATCCGTAAGTTTTGGCGTACCGTTAGTAACCGTACCTGTCTTATCCATAACAACAATATCTGTATTATTCAACAATTCCAGTGCTTCAGCTGATTTAATCAATATTCCGTAATTTGCACCTCGTCCCGTACCTGCCATAACGGCAGTAGGCGTTGCAAGTCCCAATGCACAGGGACAAGATATAACCAGAACACAAACAGCACAGGAAATGGCAAAACTGACGTCTTTACCGGCAATTAACCAAACTGCAGCGGTTATTATTGCTATACCTATTACGATAGGGACAAAAATTCCGCTGATTTTGTCAGCAAGTCTTGAAATAGGCGCTTTGCCGGAAGAAGCCTCTTCCACAAGAGAAATTATTTTTGATAATGTGGTGTCGCTTCCGACTCTTTCACATCTGACAACTACATAACCGGATTTACATACGGTTGCGGTTGTAACTTTATCACCTGCTTTTTTCTCTTTGGGCATACTTTCTCCTGTGATTGCCGATTCATCAACCGTGCAATTACCTTCTGTAATTTCCCCGTCGGCAGGTATTGTTTCTCCTGATTTTATTATAACCATATCCGATACATTAAGTTCAGAGGTTTTAACCTGAATTTCTTTGCCGTTTCTGATAACTCTTGCGGTATCCGGCGACAGTCTGATCAGCTTTTCAATTGCAGCTGCTGTTTTCTTTTTGGATCCTTCTTCGAGATATTTTCCGATTGAGATTAATGTGAGAATCATTGCAGATGATTCAAAATAAAGTTCGTGTGCATATGCATGAACAATATTCATATCGTCAGTGTAATATCCGTAACTGATCATATAAATTGCGAAAATTCCGTAAACAAGTCCGGCAGAAGAACCGAGAGCAATCAGAGAATCCATGTTCGGAGCGAGTTTTATAAGCCTTGAAAATCCGTTTTTATAATAGTGACTGTTTATTATTATCACCGGAAGTGTTAATAAAAATTGAGTAAAAGCAAATGGAAAAGGGCTTTGTAAAAATTCCGGGAGAGGCAGATTTATCATGTGCCCCATGGATACATACATAAGCAGTATTAAAAAAATTATTGATGCAATAAGACTTTTAAGTTTGTCTTTATGATTTTTTTGCGTTGCATCATTTTCCTTCTCTTTGCTTTCTTGTCCGTTATCGGCTGATTCCGCACCGTAACCTGCGTCCTCAACCGTTTTTATTATGCCCGAAATATCTAAAATATTTTCGTCAAATTCTACCACCATGGAATTTGTTAAAAGATTTACTTGAACGGATTTTACTCCATTAAGTTTTGAAACTGCACTTTCAACATGTGCACTGCATGCAGAACAGGTCATGTTGAATACATTAAATTTTGATTTCATGTTACCTCCTTTAAAAATTTTTAAAATTTATTTATATTGACAATGTATAAAAAATAATGTAGAATATCTTTATTATTTTATTTAATGTTAGGAAGATTTTAATGAATTTTGTGGCAATTGATTTTGAAACTGCTTCTTCCGGGCAAAACGGTATATGTTCTGTAGGAATCTGTACGGTTACTGACAATAAGGTGATTGAATGTAAGGAAATATTGGTAAAACCGGATCCGTTTGAATTTAACGAATATAATATAGCCATACACCATATCACTCCTGAGATGGTAATAAATGAACCTGATTTTGCACATTTATGGAACGAAATTATCCCTTATCTGAATGATAGGATTGTTATTGCTCACAATGCGGAATTTGATGTGGGAACATTGCTGAATACTCTTGATTATTTTAATATAGAATATCCCACGTTTGATTATTTATGTACCGTTAAAATGTCTCAGAAAGTATATCCCGAATTAAAAAGCCATAGGTTAAACAGTCTTGCCGAAGAAATGGGAATTGATTTTAATCATCATCAGGCAGGAGATGACGCATATGTATGCGCAGAAATATTTTTAAGAATTGTGAAAGAATTAAAACTGACAGATTTGAATGATGTTGAAGAAAAATTACAAATAGGTGTAGGTCATATATTCCCAGGACATCATATTCCCTGTACAAAAAACAGAAAGAAAAATAAATCTGCAGTAAAAAAAACAGCCCAAAAATGAAAACCAATTCTTTTTATCTAGTGCATTTTATATTATAAAAATACAGCAAATATATTATATCATTTTAAATAAAAAAAAGCAAGTAATTTTTTTATTTTTAATTTGTAAAATACCTATAAAAGGAGAGAAGCCGGAAATGGATAAAGTAATTAATGATATTTTGAAAAAAATGACATTTGAACAGAAAGCTGCAATGTTGACGGGAGAAAATAGTTATACAACGTCATTTGAAGATTTGCAAATTCCTTCTGTTCATGTAATTGATGGGCCTAACGGAATAAGAAAAGGTAAGTACATAATGGACGGCGGCGGAGTATGCATACCCTGTGCCGCACTGATAGGCGCAAGCTGGGATAAAGATATGTCGTATTTTGCAGGACAGGTTTTGGGTGCCGATTGTGTAAATGAAAATGAAGCATTGTTACTTGCTCCGGGTGTTAATATGAAAAGAACACCTTATTGCGGAAGAAATTTTGAGTATTATTCCGAAGATCCTGTATTATCAGGTGAGTTGGGCGCCGCATTTATAAACGGTCTGGACAGCATGGGAATAGGCGCAAGCCTGAAACATTATGCGATGAATAATCAGGAACTTGACAGATTATTTATAAATGCTGATGTTGATGAAAGGACAATGCGTGAATATTATCTTAAGGTGTTTGAAATTGTATTAAAAAACAGTAAGCCTGATATGGTTATGAATTCATACAACAAAGTATGCGGTATTTGGGCATCAGAAAATAAATTCCTTTTAAAAGATATACTGAGAGATGAATTTAACTTTGAGGGACTGGTTATTTCAGATTGGGGTTCTGTACATGATATTTCCAAAAGTGTTCATGCAGGGCTTGATCTTCAGATGCCATACAATAAAGACATAGAGGAACAATTAAGACATGGCCTGGAAAAAGGAACAGTTACCATGGAGGATATAGACCGTGCGGTAACGAATGTTCTTAAATTTGTATTTAAAAGAGCGGGTAAAAAGGAAAGTTTGGGAAATATCCGTGAAAAACAGCATGAAAACGCTCAGAGACTTGCAGCAGAAGGTATGGTGCTGTTAAAAAATGATGACAATGTACTTCCGGTAAACGGCAAGAAGTACAAGAAAATCGCAGTCTATGGACAGCACGCACAAATTCCTGTAATATGCGGTTCAGGCAGTGCAAGGATGACAATTCCTGAAAAATATACCGATTCACCTATAGAATTTATCAGGAAATATGCTCAAGAAGAGAACATAGAATTAATTTATTCTTCTTTAAATGACGAAAAATATATAGGAGCAGAAATTGTTGGTGATATTAATAAAATGAATAAAAATGATGTGGATCTCATCATTGTATTTGCAGGAGATAATTTCGGTGCGGAAACGGAAACAGAATACTGGGATCGTGAAAGTCTGCAGCTGCCGAATTATACCAACGGAATGATTAGATCTGCCTGTGAAGCGTGCGATAATGTGGTTGTTGTATTTAATACGGGAAGTGCAGTTGTTCCCGTTAGATGGCATAACGAAATAAAGGGTGCTGTGACAATGTGGTATCCCGGAGAGGGTGGAGGAAAAGCTATAGCTGATATTCTTTTTGGAAAAATAAATCCGTCCGCAAAACTTTCGGAAACTTTTCCGAAAAAAGCAAGAGAGGATATGGATGTATGCGGTGACAAATATAAAACCTGGTACAAAGAGGGAATTTTTGCCGGATACAGATACTATGACAATCATCCCGAAGAAGTATGGTTCCCATTCGGACACGGTCTTTCCTATACAAGTTTTAGCTACAGTGATTTAAAACTGAGTAAAACTTTTTCTGATAAAGAGAAAGATCAGCTTACGGTAAGTTTTAAGGTGAAAAACATCGGTGAAATACCCGGAAAAGAAATTGCACAGTTATATATCGGACAAATTAACAGCATTGTGACACGTCCTTTAAAAGAACTTAAAAGATTTAAAAAAATCGAATTAAATTCAGGTGAAGAAAAAACAATTCAGTTTACAATAAATCATTCTGATTTGGCCTATTATAATATTTGTTTAAGACAATGGCACGTTGAAAGCGGAACCTATGAAATATATGTGGGTTCGTCATCGCAGGATATAAAACTAAGTCAACAGTATAAAATAAAATATGATTACGATTATACTATAGGAGCGCCTAAGGGGAAATTGACAATGGCATAAAAAACAGAGTGAGGGTAATGCCTTCACTCTGTTTTTTATTTAGCAGTTTTTAAAAAGGAAATGATGCTGTTTATATTCTTTTTTGCGTCACTGATTCCGAGATCATATACTCTTTGGAGATTTTCTGGATTTTTTTCCATTCTTCCTATGGTTATAGGTAGTGAAGGACGGATAATAAATGCCTTTTTGTCTTTTTCAAGACGTTTCAATTCTTCAACTCCGGTATTATACATTTCATGACGCATTTTTAATTTTTCTTTAAATTCGGGATATTTGCTGTAGAATAAATTTATCATAGCAGCAGACATGGGTTTTTTTCTGTAATTCATATCACGTGTGAGTATAACGACAATTTTATCATAACCTATATCAAAAAGATATTTGTAAGGAATACTGTCCGTAACACCGCCGTCAAGGTAAAGATGCCCGTCTATTTCAACAGGTTTTGATACAAAAGGCATTGATGCGGAAGCACGTAATACATCCATTTGTTTAAACACGTCATCAATTTTTATATACTCCGGCATACCGTTTTCCATATTTGTTATAACCGCATAAAAAGGAGTTTTAGAACGCTTGTATGCTTCATTATCAAAAATATCCAATTGATAGGGAACAATATTGTATGCAAATTCAGTATTTATTAAATTGCCTGTTTTAAGAAGCGAACCTAATCCCATATACCTTTTATCTTTATTAAATCTCTGGCTGTAACGAAGACTTCTGCCTCTTTGAGATGATAAAAAATTAACACCGAAAAGAGCACCGGCAGAAACGCCTATTATGCCGTCAAATGCAATTTCATTATCAAGTAAAATGTCCAGAACGCCTGAAGTATACATTCCACGCATTGCTCCGCCTTCCAAAACAAGACCTGTTTTCATTATATTATTCATATCCTTTCAGAAGTATAATTGTTTTACAAAAAATAACAATATAATTATATCATTTTTTTCATATTTTTCAATATTATTCA